>NZ_BDLP01000104.1:0-12741 GCF_001950415.1 Roseomonas sp. TAS13 | reverse complement strand
CGGGGCCCGGCTGTCGGGCGGCGGGCGGCGCCGCCTGGGCCTGGCCCGCGCGCTGCTGCGGCCGGCGCCCTGGCTGCTGCTGGACGAGCCCACCGAGGGGCTGGACTCGGATACCGAGGCGCTGGTCCTGCGGCGGCTGGCGGCCCGCCTCGCCCGGGATGGGCAGGGCGCGCTGATCGTCACGCACCGGCCAGCCCCGCTGGCCCTGTGCCGGAGAATCATCCCGCTCGGCAGCTCCCCCGGAACTCCGGCTGCGGCAGGGCGTCCGGGCCTGCCGCTCTGACGGCTCCGGGGCCTGGGTCCTGGCCGGCGTGCCAGGTGACGATGCCCACGGGACGATACCCACAGGGGGGTGACAGAGGCAGGACTTGCAGCCGGATGGACTGCTGCCGCGCCCCTGTCCCAGCCGTCATCAATCCTCCAGATGGTGTGTCATTTCCACCATGGTCCACCAGGAAATCCGGGGGCCGGGCGTGTCCCACGCCGAATAACTTCCCTTTCGCCTGTCCTGCCACTAAGAGGCGCTCGCAATTCGGGATGGAACCCTCCGCCCGCCCCCCCCAAAATCAGAGACCTCTCCCATGGCGCATCCCGCCCGACATGCGTTTCGGCCCCTGCTGCGCCTTCTCGGCACGACCGCCTTGGTCCCGGTGGCCCTTGCCGTCTGCGCCCCGGTTGCGATGGCCCAGACGGGCCAGAGCCAGGCCGGTGACGGCAGTGCCAGCGGCACGACCGTCCTGCCGACGGTGAGCGTGCAGGGCGCCAGCCAGAACCCGCTGGCGCCGGTGGACGGCTATGTCGCCACGCGCAACCTCGCCGGCAGCAAGACCGACACGCCACTGGTGGAGGTGCCGCAATCCGTCTCGGTGGTGACGCGCGACGCGATCGACCAGCGGCAGGCGCAGAATCTCGGCGAGGCGCTGCGCTATTCCGCCGGCATCCGGCCGGAGCAGTACGGCTTCGACTCCCGCGCCGACTGGGTGCAGATCCGCGGCTTCGAGGCGACCGACACCAGCCAGTTCCTGAACGGGCTGCGCTTCAACCCGGGCTATACGGCCGGTGTCTTCGAGACCTATGGGCTGGAGCGCTACGAGATCCTGCGCGGCCCCTCCTCCGTGCTCTACGGCCAGATGGCGCCGGGCGGGCTGATCAACATGGTGCAGCGCCACCCGACCGACACGGCGCGGGGCGAGGTGCGGCTGACCGCCGGCACGCAGAACATCCGGCAGCTCGCCTTCAACACCAGCGGCCCGCTGACGGCGGACGGGACGTGGAGCTACGCCCTCACCGGCGTCGGGCGGCTGGCCGACCTGGACGTGCAGAACAGCGACAACGACCGGCTCTTCCTGGCCCCGGCGCTGACCTGGAGGCCCACCGGGGACACCCGCTTCACGCTGCTGCCCTACTACCAGCGCGACAGGACCATCGGCGCCCAGTTCCTGCCCTATCTCGGCACCGTGCAGCGCAGCGCCTTCGGCCGCGTCTCGCGCAGCCTGAACCTGGGCGAGGACGGCTTCGACAAGTACGACCGCACGCAGTACGGCATCGGGTACGAGTTCGAGCACCGCTTCAACGACGTCTTCTCCTTCACCCAGAACGCCCGCTACGCGCATGTCGGCGTGAACTGGAAGCAGGTCTATGGCGGCGGCCTCCTCGCCGGCAGCGAGCGGCTGCTGAACCGCTACGCCTATGACGAGCAGTACAGCTTCGACACCTTCCAGGTGGACAACCGCGGCCAGGCGCGCTTCGACACCGGCCCGCTGCAGCACACGCTGCTCGGCGGCTTCGACTACCAGCACACCAGCTACAAGAGCGTGGCGGCCTTCGCCACCGCCAGCCCGCTCGACCTCTACGCGCCCGTCTATGGCAGCGGCATCCCGAACCTGGGCAGCCCCTACCAGAACCGGCTGCAGGGCATCGACCAGTACGGCCTCTATGGCCAGGACCAGATCCGCTACGGGCGCTTCGTGGCGACGCTGGGGGTCCGGCACGACTGGGTGGACACGAACACCAAGAACCGCGCCTACGGCTTCACCAGCGAGAGCAAGGAGGACACCGACACCACCTGGAGGGCGGGCATCACCTACCTCGCCGAGAACGGCCTCGCGCCCTATTTCTCCTACAGCACCTCCTTCCTGCCGCAGGCGGGCAGCTTTTCCCCGGCGCGCGGCAACGGCACCTTCGATCCCACGACCGGCGAGCAGTACGAGGTGGGCATCAAGTACCAGCCGAACGGGCTGAACAGCTTCGTCCAGGTCTCGGCCTTCCACATCACCCAGAGCAAGGTCCTGACCACCGACCCGGACAACGTGCTGTACCAGGTGCAGACCGGCCGCATCCGCGTGCGCGGCGTGGAGGCCGAGGGCGTGGCCAGCCTGGGCAACGGGCTGAACCTGATCGGCTCGATCACCTATCTGGACCCGGAGATCACCCGCGACACGGTGGCGAGCAATGTCGGCAACCGGCCGCTCGGCGTCTCCAAGTTCACCGCCGGGCTCTATGCCGACTACAGCTTCGGCGAGGGCCGGGGCGCGATGAGCGGCGTGGGCCTGGGCGCGGGCGTGCGCTTCGTCGGCAACACCGCCGTGGACAACGCCAACTCGGCGGTGGTGCCCTCGGTGACGCTGTTCGATCTCGCGGCCCGCTATGACCTCGGGCAGCTCGCCTCGAACCTGAAGGGCTTCCAGGCACTGCTGAACATCAACAACGTGGCCGACAAGCGCTACGTCGCCCGCTGCACCAGCGAGTCCTCGTGCTTCTACGGCAACAGCCGCACCATCCTGGGCTCGCTCGCCTACCGCTGGTAGGGCGAGCGGCGGCGGCGCTTCCCCCGCAGGGGAGAGCGGCCGCCGCGGCTTCCGCACCGCCCTGTCCGGCGTGGCGAGCGCCGGGCGGCCAGTCGCGGCCGGCAGGGCTCCGCACCACCTTGCATCCGGCGGCACACGGGACCATCACAGCCATGTCCCGGCCGGCGGCGCCCCGGCCCCATCCCCTGGAAGGGAGACCGGCCATGGCCATCCTGAAGATCGCCCGCATGGGCCATCCCGTGCTGCTGGAACGCTGCGAACCCGTGTCCGACCCGGGCGCGCCGGAGATCCGCCGCCTGGTGCGGGACATGTTCGAGACGATGGAGGACGCGCCGGGTGCGGGTCTCGCCGCGCCGCAGGTGCATGTGCCGCTGCGCCTCTTCGTCTTCCGCGTCCTGCCGTCGCGCAGCAGCGGCGCGCCGGACGACACGGCGGCCGGCAACACGGTCCTGATCAACCCGGTGGTGGAGCCCGTCGGCGAGGAGAAGCACCTGCGGTGGGAGGGCTGCCTCTCCATCCCCGGCCTGCGCGCCGCCGTGCCCCGCTACCGGCGCGTCCGCTACACCGGCACGGATTGCGATGGCCGCACCGTCTCGGCCGAGGTGGAAGGCTTCCATGCCGGCGTCGTGCAGCACGAGAACGACCACCTGGACGGCATCCTCTACCCGATGCGGATGACGGATTTCGGCCTGATGGGCTTCAACGAGGAGATCGCGCGCTTCTCCGACCAGCCCGGCGCCGCGCCGCCCCCGGCCCGCGGATAGTTCCCACCCGCCGGAGCGGCCGGGCCGTCATTCAGGGAGCGGTTTCCGGCTGGGCGGCGAGCAGGCCGGCGATGGCGGCGGCGATCTGTTCCACGGTGACGGGCTTGCGCAGGATGGCGAAGGGGCCGCCCGCCCTCGCCTCCGCCAGATCGTCCTCCGCGGCCTCGCCGGCGAAGCCGGTGACCAGCAGCACGCCCAGCCCCGGACGCCGCAGGCGGGCCCGGCGCGCCAGTTCCATGGCGGCGTCCAGGTCCTCCCGCCGCACCAGGTCCAGGCGCTGCAACATGCTTTCGGCCTGGGCGCGGAACACCGCTTCGGCCTCGTTCCGCAGACCGGTCAGGGCGCAGAAGGCCCCGCCCGCCACGCCCGCGAGGTCGTCGAAGATCTTGCCGCCGCGCCCGAAACCGGCGCCGCCGCCACCGGGCCCACCTTTGGGGCCATTGGCCCCGCCGAAGCCGCCGTCCTGATCCATCATCTGTCTCCCTTGCCGGGCCTGGTCCGCGCTGCCATCACGCAGCCCATATGGGCCCCATATGGGGAAGGACGCCCCCTTCGTCCAATTTCCTTCAATGGGCCACCCGATGGGCTCCCCAAGGGAGCTTCCCCGGGACGGCCAGAGCGGAAAGGCAGCGCCATGTTCCTTGTCACCGGCGGCGCCGGCTTCATCGGCTCCAACCTCCTGGCCGCGCTCTGCGCCCGGGGGGAGGAGGTCATGGTCTGCGACCGGCTGCGCGATGGCGGAAAGTGGCACAACATCGCTCCTTACCCCATCGCCGGGATCGTGCCGCCGGAGGATCTGGACCGCTGGCTGGACGGCGCCTCCGGGCTGGAGGGCATCTTCCACCTGGGCGCCATCAGCGCGACCACGGTGCGGGACGGCGACCTGGTGGCCGCCAACAACCTGTCGCTGACCCTGCGCCTCTGGGACTGGTGCGCCGAATACCGGGTGCCGCTGGTCTATGCCTCCTCCGCCGCCACCTATGGCGACGGGTCCGCCGGCTTCGACGACGACATGGCGCCGGAGGCCCTGGCGAGGCTGCGGCCGCTCAACCTCTATGGCTGGTCCAAGCACGCCACCGACCGGCGGGTAGTGGACCTGCTGGCGCGCCACCGCCTCGCCCCGCCGCACTGGGCCGGGCTGAAGTTCTTCAACGTCTATGGCCCCCACGAGGCGCACAAGGGCCGCATGGCTTCGGTGGTGTTGCACAAGTTCCGCCAGATCGCCGGGGGCGAGGCCGCGACCCTTTTCGCCTCGGATCGGGAGGGCATCGCCGATGGTGGGCAGATGCGCGACTTCGTGCATGTGGACGATTGCGTGGCGGCGATGCTCTGGCTGATGGACCACCCGCATGTCTCCGGCCTGTTCAACTGCGGCTCCGGAAAGGCGCGCAGCTTCCGGGACCTGGTCCTGGCCGTCTATGCCGCGATGGGGCGGGAGCCCGACATCCGCTACGTGCCGATGCCCGAGGACCTGAAGGGAAAATACCAGTATTTCACCGAGGCGCGCATGGACCGGCTGCGGCAACTCGGCTTCAACCACCTGGCCACGGAGCTGGAGGACGGCGTGGGCCGCTACGTCCGCCAGCTCATGGCCGAGTCCCCGCTGGAGCCACAGAACCGGGCATGATCCCCGCCATCCTCTTTCCCGCCTTCGACCCGGTCGCCATACAGCTCGGCCCCTTTGCGATCCGCTGGTACGCCCTGGCCTATATCACCGGCATCCTGATCGGCTGGGGGCTGGTGCGCCGGCTGGTGCAACTGGCGCCGCAGGTCGCGACGCGGGAACAGGTGGACGATTTCGTGACCTGGGCCACGCTGGGCATCGTGCTCGGCGGCCGCATCGGCTACGTCCTGTTCTATCGCCCCGGCCACTACATCGACCATCCGCTGGAGGCGCTCTACCTCTGGCAGGGCGGCATGTCCTTCCATGGCGGCGCGGCGGGCGTGATCCTGGCGCTGTACCTCTTCACCCGCTCGCAGGGGCTGAGCTTCCTCGGCTTCTCCGACCGCGTGACCTCGGTGGTGCCGGTCGGCCTGTTTTTCGGGCGCATCGCCAACTTCATCAACGGAGAGCTCTGGGGCCGCGTCACCGACGTTCCCTGGGGCATGATCTTTCCCACCGGCGGGCCGGAGCCCCGCCACCCCTCGCAGCTCTATCAGGCGGGCATGGAGGGGGTGATTCTCTTCGTCCTGCTGCAGGTCCTGATCCACCGTCCGGCGCTGCGGGCCCGGTACGGCTTCGTGTCCGGCGCCTTCCTGGCCGGCTACGGCGTCGCCCGCATTGTCGGTGAGCTGTTCCGCCAGCCGGACGCGCAGCTCGGCTTCCTTTTCGCCGGGATCACCATGGGGCAGCTCCTGTCCCTGCCGATGGTGCTCTGCGGCGCCTGGCTGATGTGGAGGGCCCGGCCCGCGACCGCCCCCGCCCAGGGCGCCATGCGGCACGAGGGCGCCTGACATGGCGAGGGCCGAACGGCTCGACCGCTTCATGGCCCGGGCCGTGGCGGCCTACTACGCCGGCCGCGACCCCCTGGGCCGCGACGGCGATTTCATCACCGCGCCGGAGATCAGCCAGGCCTTCGGCGAGTGCCTGGGCCTCTGGGCGGCGGTCTGCTGGCAGATGATGGGGGCGCCGCCGCGCATCCTCCTGGCGGAGCTCGGCCCCGGGCGCGGCACTCTGATGGCCGATGCCCTGCGCGCGGTGCGGGAGGTGCTGCCCGCTTTCGCCCAGGCGGCCGAGCCGCATCTGGTGGAGGCCTCGCCCGTGCTCCGGGCGGCGCAGCGGGCGAAGCTGCCGGACGCGCAATGGCACGACCGGGCAGAGGACCTGCCGGAAGGGCCGCTCCTGCTTCTGGCGAACGAGTTCCTCGATGCGCTGCCGATCCGGCAGTTCGTGCGGCAGGACGGCACCTGGCGGGAGCGCTGGGTGCAGGACGGCGCATTCCTTCTCCGCGAGATCGTGGAGCCCCCCGCAACGGACCTTCCCGAAGGCATGCCGGACGGTACGGTCCGGGAGGTCTGCGCCCCCGCCCTTTCCCTCGCCGGATGGCTCGCGGGGCGTCTGGCCCGGCAGGGCGGCGCCGCGCTCTTCATCGACTATGGCCACACCGCGGGTGGCAGTGGCGACAGCCTCCAGGCCGTTCGCCGGCATGAGCCGGTCGCTCCCCTGGCCGGCCCCGGCACTGCCGACCTGACCGCGCATGTGGATTTCCAGGCCCTGGCCGGCGCGGCCCGGGCTGGTGGTGCCGCCGCGCATGGGCCGGTGCCGCAGGGCATGTTCCTGCGCCGCCTGGGCCTGGGGCAGCGCGCCGCCATGCTGGCCGCCGCCAATCCCCGGCAGGCCCAGGCGCACTTGGCCGCGGCGAACCGCCTGACGGCGCAGGAGGCAATGGGCCTGCTCTTCCAGGCCCTGGCCATCACGCCGCCCGGCTTTCCCATTCCACCCGGATTCGAGAACGCATGAGCACCGCCGAGTTCCTCGTTGCCGCCGGTCTGGCGGGCCTGCCGCATGGCTTCTTCACCCGGCGGGGCGGTGTCTCCGAGGGCACCTTCGCCTCGCTCAACTGCTCGCTCTCCGGCGCCGACGACCCGGCCCGGGTGGCGGAGAACCGCGCCCTGGCCATGGAGGCGCTGGGCCTGCCGCCCGCCGCGCTGGTGGGGCTGCACCAGGTCCATGGCCCCGATGTGGTGGTGGCGCGCGAGCCCTGGCCCGACACGGCGCGGCCGCGCGCGGATGGGATCGTCACCGACCGGCCCGGCCTGGCCCTGGGGATCGTCACGGCGGATTGCGGCCCGGTGCTCTTCACCGATACCGAGGCCGGGGTGATCGGTGCCTGCCACGCGGGCTGGCGCGGGGCCGTGGCCGGGATCTGCGAGGCGGTGCTGGAGGCCATGGAGGGAATCGGGGCCCAGCGCGGGCGTGTCGTGGCCGCGCTGGGCCCCTGCATCCGCCAAGCCTCCTACGAGGTCGGGCGCGATCTCTTCGAGGCGGTGGGCCAGCCGGAATTCTTCCAGCCGGGCGCGCGGGACGGCCACTGGCAGTTCGACATGGCGGGCTACATCGCGGCCCGGCTGCAAAGGGCCGGCACCGGGCTGGTGCAGGTGATCGACGCCGACACCCAGGCCGATGCCGGCCGCTTCTTCTCCCATCGCCGCCGCACCCTGGCCGGCGGTGGCCCAATAGGGCACCAGCTCTCGACCATCGCCCTTCGGGGTTGAAGATCGCGCGACCTCCTCGCGAGATCGGGCAAATGTGAGGACTGAAATCCTCTTAGGAGGATTCAGTTCTCCTTTTGTTCCTAGAATCGGTCTAGGATCGGGGGATGCCCCCCGATCCTTTGCTCGAACAGCTCGAAAGGACCCTGGCCGACTCCTACAAGCGGGAGATCGAGGCGGAGGAGAATGTCTGGCGCAGCCTGCCCTTCTTCGCCGCGACCTTCGCCCTGCAATTCGCCGGGCTGGCCCAGGCGCGCGACTGGCTGCTGGCGATGCAGGGAACCACCGCCCTCGTGGCCATCGTGCTGCTGGTCCTGGCCGGTGGCTCGACGGCGCTGGGCCTGCTTTTCCTGGCCCAGTCCATCGCCCCCGCCGAGTTCCGCTACCTGTCCCGGGAGACCGAGCTGCTGCGCTATGCCGGCGCGCTGCGCGAGCAGGAGCGGGCAGCCGGCCGCGAGGCCGCCGAGGCTTCCGCCGCTGCCCTCGCCAGCTTCCGTGCGACGCTGGTGGCGCAATACGCCATGGCGGTGGACAATAACCGGGCCATCAACCGGCGCCGGGCGACGCGGCGAACCAGGGCGGCCCTGGCGATCCTCTGCTCCGTCCTGCTGGTCACGGCCCTGGTGGCACTGACACTGGGCACCAACATGTCCCATGCCACCGGAGCCGGACCGATCCATGACAGCCAGAAGCCCGCCGAAAGCACCCTCGCCATTGGAAGCGGAGCCACCCGGCCAGGACCAACCGGCGGAGACTCCGCGACAACCCGCCCCGGAGGAAACGCCGGCCGAGCCGCCGATGGTGGTGGTGCGCGAGGGATGGTGGAGCCGCAGAGTGGCGGAACGGCCGCGCGAGGCGCTGCGGCGGGAGGATGAGTCGAAGAAGCGATAAGCGGCGGGAAGGCTCCGGAGGTCCAGCCCGCCGCCTGGGATTGCGCCGTGGCCGGTGCTTACTCCGGCCGGATCCACTCGGGCTCGTCGACGATGTCGAGGTCGTCGAGGTTCACGATCACTTCCTCGGTCCCGGAGCGGACCAGGACGCAATGCAGGTCCTCGGTGTCGGAGGCGTTCAGCTCCTGATGCGGCAGATAGGGCGGCACCAGCATGAAGTCACCGGCCTTGGCCTCGGTGATGAATTCCAGCCGGCTGCCCCAGCGCATCAGCGCATGACCGCGCACCACGTAGATGATGCTTTCCAGCGCGCCATGATGATGCGGGCCAGTCGGATGGCCCGGCCGGATGAGGTTGGTTCCGGCCCAGAGATGCTGGGAGCCGTTGCGGCTGCCGCTGATCGCGACCTCGCGGTTCATGCCCAGCGTTTCCGGCGTGTCACAGCTCCGGGCACCGGCCTTCACCACCTTGATGCCGTTGTTGCGCCAATCCTGGGCTTCGCTGGCCGGGACCTGGCCGGCCTGGGCAGGGGTCTTCGCGATCGTGCCGTCGGGCATGGCGGGCGTCTCCTTCACAGGGAAATCCATCTCTCGGCACACATTTTAGGGCGCCGCCAGCATCGTGAAATGGGCGGGTTTTTCAAACTGCCGCGCTTCTCCAGCACAGTCCTCTCCCTCCGCCGCGATGGCGAGAATAGTTTTCCGCGACGAGGGCCGGGAGGCCGGGGCGCCGAAAACCGATGCTCGACGGGAAGCGCCGCACGCGATAAGCGGCCTGCGATGCCTTATATGGTCTTCTTCGTGTTCCTGATCTTCCTGACCGCGCTGGCCTCCTGTGTTGTCGGCTGAACGGTGCGTCCTGGCGGCGCTTCTCCTCCTGCTCCTCCCCCTGGCCGGGTGCGGGGACCTGCCCCAGCCCTATCGCGGGCAGCCGGGTGGCATGGCGGCCAAGCTGGTGCAGCCGCCTGCCTACCGGATCGCCGTGCCGCCGCCGGACGCGGCCATGCTGACCGATGCAGGCAGCAGGCGCTTCGCCTCCGATCTCGCGGATGCGCTGGTGGCGGCCGAGGTGCCGGCCGTGGCGAGCCAGCCCTGGCCGCTCGACTGGCGGCTGAAGGTGGTGGCGAGCCGCGAGGGCCAGACCATCGTGCCGCGCTACACGCTGGAGAATGCCGACGCGCAATCCGTGGTCGAGGCGCGGGGCAACCCGGTGCGGATCGAGGAATGGGCGGGCGAGGACCCGAAGATGCTGCAACGCGTGGCCACCAGCGATGCCGGCACCGTGGCCACGCTGCTGGCGCGCGCCGATGCCGCCCGCCGCGCGGCGGACCCCGCGACGCTGGTGGCGAACGGCCCGCCCCGCCTGCGCTTCATCGGCGTGAAGGGCGCGCCCGGCGACGGCGACGCCGCCTTGACCACACGCATGACCGATTTCCTGGCCGACAAGGGCTTCCTGGTGCAGCCCCAGGCGGAGGGTTCCCTCTTCAGCCTGGAGGGGCGGGTGAACATGGTGCCCATTCCCGACCGGCAGCAGCGGGTCGAGATCCAGTGGATCGTGACCCGCAAGGACGGCCAGGAGATCGGGCGAGCCATCCAGATGAACCAGATCCCGCAGGGGACGCTGAACGGGCTCTGGGGTGACGTCGCCTATGTGGTGAGCCAGGAGGCGGCGCAGGGCGTGCGCGACATCATCAACAATGCCGGCGGCTTCGGGCCGCCGCCCACCTCTCCCGGCGGGACCGGCACGAAGGCACCCGGCGGCAAGCCGCAGGCCGGCGTGGCGCCGCCGGCTCCGGCGGGGGATGCGGCCTCCATGGCCGCGCCGCTCCTCCTGCCCGAGGACGATTCCCTGCCGCCTCCCCAGGGCTGAAGCGGCGGGAGAGACGCCGCGCGGCCTGCTCCACGGGGCTGTGGCGGCCGCGATCCGGAGGCGGAAGATTTGCTCACCGGATCGCGATTGCTCTGGAAGAGCCTCGCCATGCCGCCTACGCTGCATTGCATGATGCCATTCTCCCTGGAGCCGGGGCTGCGCGCGGTCCTGCTGACCGCCGCGCTCCTCGCGGGATGCGCGGCGGGCGATGGTCCGCGAACCGCAGGCGATGCGCCCCGCGGTGCCTTCGGACCTTATCTGGCGGGCCGCTTCGCCTCTTCCGAGGCGGACAGCGCCATGGCTGCCGCGCAACTCGGGGAGGCGCTGCGGCAGGACCCCGACCAGATCGAGGTGCTGCAACAGGCTTTCGGCGCCGCGGTGATGAACGGCCAGTCCGATGCGACGCGCCTCGCCCGGCGCCTGCCCGAGGACCAGCTGGCGAACCTGCTTCTCGCCGGGGCGGATGCCCAGGCGGGGCGGTGGGACCGCACCGAGCAGAGGTTGCGCACCCTGCCACGCCGGGGCTCGGCGCAGTTGCTCCAGCCCCTGCTGGTCGCCTGGGCCCAGGCGGGGCGGGGCGACACCGCGCAGGCCCTGGCGCTGCTGCGGCCCTTCATCGAGGACGGGCGGCTGCGCGGCGTGATCGCGCTGCATGCCGCGATGATCGCCGATCTGGGTGGACAGCCGCAGGATGCCGCGCGCTACCTGCGCCTGGCGATCGCGGATACCCAGGAGCCGAACCTCCGCTTGGCGCAGATCGGTGCCGGCATCCTTGCCCGGGCCGGTCAGGAGGCGCAGGGCGTGCGGCTCTTCGACGTGATGGCCCGGGGGAACGACGACATCGCCATGGCCGTCACGCCGGCGCTGCGCCAGAAGGCGCTGCAGGGTCGCGCGGTGGCGAGCGCGACCGAGGGGATGGCGGAGGCCCAGGTCGCCTTTGGGGCGGCGCTCCGCTCCCAGGGGGGACCGGACCTCGCCCTGATGCTGTCGCGCCTGTCGCTGCGCCTGCGGCCGGATTTCGCCCCGGCCCTGCTTCTCGCCGCCGATTCCCTGGCGGACCAGAAGCATACCGACCGTGCCCTGGCGATGCTGGAAACGGTGCCGGAGCGCGATCCGCTGGCGCCGCTGGTGGCGCTGCGCCGTGCCTCCCTGCTGGATGCCATGGGCCGGACTGCCGAGGCCGAGGCGCTGCTGCGCCATCTGGCGCAGGGCCATCCCCAGGCCGTGCAGCCCGTCGCGCAGCTTGGCGACATGCTCCGCACGAGGGGGCGCTTCGGCGAGGCCTCGGCGGCCTATGGGGAGGCACTGGCCCGGGCCCGCGCGGACGGGTCCGTCGGCTGGCCGCTCTACTATGCCCAGGGCATTGCGATGGAGCGTGACGGACGCTGGACCGAGGCCGAGGCCTCCTTCCGCCGTGCCCTGGCGCTGGCGCCGGACCAGCCGAGCGTCCTGAACTACCTCGCCTATTCCTGGGCGGAACGGGGCGAGCGGCTGCCGGAGGCGAAGCGCATGCTGGAGCGGGCTGCGGCGCTGCGCCCGCAGGACGGTAACATCGCCGACAGCCTGGGCTGGGTGCTGCTGCGCCAGGGGGATCTGCCGAAGGCCGTGCAGACGCTGGAGCGGGCGGTGGAGCTGGAATCGCGCAACTCCACGATCAACGAGCATCTGGGGGACGCCTACTGGGCGGTCGGCCGGCGGACGGAGGCGCGCTACCAGTGGCGCCGGGCGCTGGATCTCGCCCCGGCTTCCGAGGACGGGCCCCGGCTTTCCGCCAAGCTGCGGGATGGGTTGCAGACCTCTCCCGCCGCTTCCGCTATGCGCTGAGCCATGTCCGATATCACGACGAACCGGCCCCAGGCCGCAGGGGCTGGGGCGGCTGAATTCGCCCCGGCCAAGGTCAATCTCTTCCTGCATGTCACCGGGCGGCGCGAGGATGGCTATCACCTGCTCGACAGCCTGGCCGTCTTCGCGGGGGTGGGCGATGAGCTCACGGCTTCGCCGGCGGAGGCGCTGACGCTGGAGATCGACGGGCCGGAAGGCGGCGCCCTGGTCGCGGAGCCGGACAATCTGGTGCTGCGCGCGGCGCGCCTGCTGGCGGAAAGCCGCGGCGTCTCCCACGGCGCGGCACTGCGGCTGACCAAGCGCCTGCCGGTGGCCTGTCTCTTGATCACATCTACGCACAGCTCCACCGTAAGGCGA
>NZ_BDLP01000103.1:0-12768 GCF_001950415.1 Roseomonas sp. TAS13 | reverse complement strand
TGCTGACGTCGAGACTTGTGATCAAGAGACAGGCCATGGCGGGCGGCCGCATCATCGTCATGCCGCATGCCGACGCCACGGTGA
Organism: Roseomonas sp. TAS13; assembly: GCF_001950415.1. Taxonomy (NCBI): domain Bacteria; kingdom Pseudomonadati; phylum Pseudomonadota; class Alphaproteobacteria; order Acetobacterales; family Roseomonadaceae; genus Roseomonas; species Roseomonas sp. TAS13. Next base: position 12,684 of record NZ_BDLP01000103.1, on the reverse strand, counting down.
TCCGCGCCGCCAAGACCACCGGCCTGTTCTGCACGCCGGGCATCGTCACGCCGACCGAGGGCTTCGCCGCGCTGGCCGCCGGGGCGGATGCGCTGAAGCTCTTTCCGGCCGAGCTGCTGACGCCGCCGGTGCTGAAGGCGATGCGCTCCGTCTTCCCGAAGGAGACGCATTTCCTGCCGGTGGGCGGCATCACGCCGCACAACATGGACGGCTTCCGCGCCGCCGGCGCCGCCGGCTTCGGCCTGGGCTCCGCCCTCTACAAGCCGGGCATGGATGCGGCGGAGGTCGGCCGGAACGCCCGGGCCTTCGCCGAGGCCTGGCGGGCCCTGAAAGGCTGAGCCGGAAGGCCTGAACCCGCTTCCCGCACGACGTTCCGAGGACCTGCCGCATGAAGATCACCAAGCTCACCACCTTCATCGTCCCGCCGCGCTGGTGCTTCGTGAAGGTCGAGACGGATGAAGGCATCACCGGCTGGGGCGAGCCGGTGGTGGAGGGGCGGGCACACACCGTCGCCGCCGCCGTGGACGAGCTGGCCGACTACCTGATCGGCAAGGACGCCTCGCTGATCGAGGACCACTGGACGGTCATGTACCGCGCCGGCTTCTACCGCGGCGGCGCGATCCACATGAGCGCCATCGCCGGCATCGACCAGGCACTCTGGGACATCAAGGGCAAGGCGCTGAACAAGCCGGTGCACCAGCTCCTCGGCGGGCAGTTGCGCGACCGTATCCGCGTCTATTCCTGGATCGGCGGCGACCGTCCCGGCGACACGGCGCGCATGGCGCGCGAATGCGCCGATCGCGGCTTCACCGCGGTGAAGATGAACGGCACCGAGGAGCTGCAGTTCATCGACACGCATGACAAGGTCGATGCCGTGCTGGAGCGCGTGCAGGCGATCCGCGACGAGATGGGGCCGAATTTCGGCATCGGCGTGGATTTCCATGGCCGTGTCCACCGGCCCATGGCGAAGGTCCTGGCCAGGGAGCTGGACCCCTTCAAGCTGATGTTCATCGAGGAGCCGGTGCTCTCCGAACATGCCGAGGCGCTGAAGGAGATCGCCAACCACACCGCCACGCCCATCGCGCTCGGCGAGCGGCTCTTCTCCCGCTGGGACTTCAAGAACATCCTGCATGCAGGCTATGTGGACATCATCCAGCCCGACCCCTCCCATGCCGGCGGCATTACCGAGACGCGCAAGATCGCGGCGATGGCCGAGGCCTATGACATCGCGCTGGCGCTGCACTGCCCGCTCGGCCCCATCGCCCTGGCGGCGAACCTGCAGCTCGACGCGGTCTGCTACAACGCCTTCATCCAGGAGCAGTCGCTGGGCATCCACTACAACACCACCAGCGACCTGCTCGACTACCTGAAGGATCCCTCGGTCTTCGAATACAGGGATGGCCACGTCGCCATCCCGCAGGGCCCGGGCCTGGGCATCGAGGTGGACGAGGATTTCGTGCGCAAGGCGGCGGAAACGGGCCATCGCTGGCGGAATCCGGTCTGGCGCCACAAGGACGGCAGCTTCGCCGAGTGGTGAGGCCGGCCGCTCCGAGAGGGCATAACCGCTAACAGGAAGTCCGGAATGAGTGTTTCCCATACGCCCGCGGCCATGGCGACCGCGGCGAAGCCCACGCGCGTGCGCTTCGGCATCATGGTGCTGCTCTTCATTACCGTGGTGATCAACTATCTCGACCGCAGCAACCTTTCCATCGCCGCCCCGGCCATGGCCGGGGAGCTGGGGATCGATCCGGCGGAGATGGGCCTCGTCCTTTCCGCCTTCGGCTGGACCTATGCGATCTGCCAGATCCCCGGCGGCTGGTTCGTGGACAAGGTCTCGCCCCGCATCCTCTACCCGTCGCTGATCGTCCTCTGGTCCATCGCCACGGTGATGCTGGGCTTCGCCTACAGCGTCCCCGCCCTGATCGCGTTGCGGCTGGCGATCGGCGCCATGGAGGCGCCCTCCTATCCGATCAACAACCGCGTCGTGACGGCCTGGTTCCCGGAGGGCGAACGCGCCACCGCCATCGGCTTCTACACCTCCGGCCAGTTCGTTGGCCTCGCCTTCCTGACCCCGGTGCTGATCTGGATCCAGACGGAGATCGGCTGGCACATGGTCTTCGTCGCCACCGGCGGCGTCGGCATCGCCTGGGGCCTGGCCTGGTACGTCCTCTACCGCGAGCCGCGCGAGCACCGCTCGGCCAATCCGGCGGAGATCGAGCTGATCCGCCAGGGCGGCGGCCTCGTCGATCTCGACCGGAAGACGTCCCGGGCGCCCAGCCGCGTCAGCGGCGCTGATCTCCGCCGCGTGCTTTCCTCGCGCAAGCTCTGGGGTGTCTATCTCGGCCAGTTCTGCCTGACCTCGACACTCTGGTTCTTCCTCACCTGGTTCCCGACCTATCTGGTCCAGGCGCGCGGCATGGACTTCGTGAAGGCGGGCTTCCTCGCCTCGCTCCCCTTCCTGGCCGCCTTCGTCGGCGTGCTGTGCTCGGGCGTGCTCTCGGACGCACTGGTGCGGCGTGGCGCCTCGCTGGGCTTCGCGCGCAAGGCGCCGATCGTGACCGGCCTGCTGCTCTCGATCGGCATCATCGGCGCCAATTTCGTGGACAGCCCGGCGGCGGTGATCGCCTTCCTGACGCTGGCCTTCTTCGGCAACGGTCTGGCCTCGATCACCTGGTCGCTGGTCTCCGCCATCGCGCCGCAGCGCCTGCTGGGCCTGACCGGCGGCGTGTTCAACTTCGTCGGCAACCTGTCCGGCATCACCGTGCCGATCGTGGTGGGCTATCTTGCCCGCGACTACGGCTTCTCCGCCGGCCTCACCTATGTCGCGGCACTCGCCCTGATCGGCGCGCTCTCCTACATCTTCGTGGTCGGCAAGGTGGAACGCCTGCCGGACACCGAGAGCACGGCAAGCTGATACGGACAGCGGCTTTCCGGGACCGCGCGGCGCCTCTCCTCCAGGGCGGGCGGCCACGAGGCGCGGCGCCGGCCGGTCAGGCGCGGCCGGTGGATCGTCCGCCGAGATTCATCCAGACCGCGACAAGGCAGGCGACGAAGGCCATCGCCGCCCCCGCCGCCGCGATGCCCTGGATGCCCAACGCCGTGATGGCGATGCCGGCGAGCAGGGCGCCCGTGGCCTGGCCCAGGAACATCGCCGAGGAATTTGCCGCCAGCACGACGTTGCGCGCCTCCGGCACCAGCGCCACCAGCCGCGCCTGAAGGAGGGGGGAGAGCGCGAAGGCGCAGGCCCCCGCCACCAGGATCACCGCGCCCTGGAACAGGATCGCGCTGGCCATGCCATCCGCCGCGCCGGAGAGCAGGGCGTAATGTGCGACTGCCGCCAGCACCATCACCGCCGGCAGCAGCCAGAGCTTCCGCACCGCCCCGTGGTCTGCCATCCAGGCCCCCAGAGGGATGCCGGCGAAGGAGGCGGCGCCGATCAGCGCCTGCATCAGCCCGACCTGCCCGCCGGTCAGCCCGCTCACCCGGTTCACCGCCGGGCCGATGAAGGCGCTGGTGCAGAAGCTGGCGCCGAAGGCCAGGAAGGTGATCGCCAGGGTCTTGCGCACGCCGGTCCGCATCAGGTTGCCGAGGCCGCGCAGCCCGCTGTGTTCGCCCGCCACTTCCGGCAGCAGCAGCCGGATCGCCAGCGCCGCGCCGAGCGCCAGCAGGGCGGCGAGGCCGAAGGCGCCGCGCCAGCCGAAGACCTCGCCCGCTAGGGAGCCGAGCGGCACGCCGAAGAGGAAGGCGCAGGTGGAGCCCGCCACCACCGTCGCCAGGGCGCGGCCGCGATGTTCCGGCGTGCTCAGGCCCGCCGCCGTGGCCGCCGCCGCCGGCACCACCATCCCGGCCGCCATGCCGCAGAGCAGGCGCAGCCCCATCAGCGCGGCGAAGGAATGGGTGATCGCGATCAGCCCGTTCAGCAGAGCAAGCAGGCACAGCATCCCCACCAGCAGCCGGCGCCGTGGCCAGCGGGCGGTGAGCGCCGCCAGGAAGGGGGCGGAAAGGCCGAAGGCCATGGCGAAGACCGTGGTCACCTGGCCGGCCTGCGCGACGGAGATGGAAAGATCCGATGCCATCTCGTTCAGCAGGCCGGACACCACGAAGGTCTGGGTCGAGGTGGCGAAGGAGGCGGCGGCAAGGACGGGCACGCGGCTGGATCGTCCCGCCATGGCCTTGGCGGGAGGGGGGGAGGCGGACATGCGCGGAAAGAGATCCCTGGCCTGTATGGACGCGGCGCCCGCATCAAACCAGATTGCATCCAACAGATCGAGGATGCCCTGGAATGACGATCGAGGATGTGCCGTCCGGCCTGGTCTGGGACAGGCTGCGCGACGATCCGGACGCGATGCTGGTGGATGTCCGGACCGACGCGGAGTGGAACTTCGTGGGCCTGCCGGATCTTTCGGAACTGGGGCGCCAGCCGGTGCTGATCCCTTGGCAGCTCTATCCATCCATGCAGGTCAATGGCGGCTTCGCCGACATGCTGCGGCGGGCCGGGGCGAAGCCGGAAACCGCGCTCTACTTCATCTGCCGCTCCGGCGCGCGTTCGCTTGCCGCGGCGCAGACGGCGCAGGCCGCCGGCTACAGGAAGTCCTTCAACGTCGCGGACGGGTTCGAGGGGCCGCCCGATGCCTCCGGCCACCGCGGCACGGTGGCGGGGTGGAAGGCCGAGGGGATGCCCTGGCGGCAGCGCTGAAGACGGAAAGCCCCGGAAACGGAGACGCCCGGATGCCGGGCGCCTCCGGGGGAGAAGGCCGCCGGCCCTACTCCACCTTCACGTTCGCGGCCCGGGCGACATCGCCCCAGCGCTTGGTCTCGGCGGCCACGAAATCCTTGAACTCGGCCGGGGTGAAGCTGCTGGACGAGATCCCGAGCTCCTCGTAGCGCGCCATCACCTCTGGCGACCGGACCGAGGCCAGGGCCTCCCTGTTCAGCTTCTCCACGATGGCGGGCGGCGTACCCGCCGGAGCGAAGAGCCCGTGCCAGGACAGGGATTCGAAGCCCGGCAGCGTTTCCGCCACCGCGGGCACGTCCGGCGCCACCTTCATGCGCTCCCTGGAGCCGACGCCGATCGCCTTCAGCCGCCCGTCGCGCACATGCGGCCAGGCGGAGGAGAAGTTGTCGAAGCTCATCGGCAGCGAGCCGCCCAGCATCTCGGTCATGATCTGGCCGCTGCTGCGATAAGGCACGTGTACCGCATCCGTGCCGGTCATCTGCAGGAACAGCACGCCCGCCAGGTGGATCGAGGTTCCGACGCCGGAGGAGCCGTAGTCGAAGGAGCCGGGCTTCGCCTTCATCAGCGCCACCAGCTCCGTCACGTTGGAGGCGGGCACGTTGTTGGCCACGACGAGGATGTTCGGCTGCGTCGCCAGCAGCGCCACCGGCGCGAAGTCCTTCTGGCTGTCGAACGGCATCTTCGGATAGATGCTGGCATTGATCGCATGGCTGCTGATCGTGCCGACGCAGAGCGTATAGCCATCCGGCGTGGATTTGGCGCAGACATCGCTGCCGATGTTGCCGCCGGCCCCGGCGCGGTTCTCCACCACCACCGGCTGGCCCAGCCGCTTGCTCATGGTCTGCCCGACCAGCCGCGCCACGAGGTCGGTGGTGCCGCCGGCCCCGAAGGGCACGATCACGCGGATCGGGCGGTCGGGATAGTTCGCCGCGGCCTTGTCCTGGGCCTGGACCGGCTGGGCACCGGCCCAGGCGAGGCCCAGCAGGGTTCCGCAGGCGGCCAGCAGCGTGGCCCTTCGGGTGCGGCGGGCGGTCATGAAGGCATTCCTCCGGAAGAACGATCCTTTGAAAGGTCGTTCATCATTCATATGGATTAACTTTTGGAAAATATCACGCCATCCGGAGGCTGTCACGCTACCGAACCGGCCGGACGCGGGCGCGTTCTCCTGCTTCCCGGAGAACGACGCACCATGGGCCAGATGCCGCAGGACCGCAGGACTTCCACCGATGACCCGCGTGCCTTGCTGCGGCAGGTCCATGCCCGCCTCTGCGAGGCCTATCACTGTCCCATCGCCTATTTTCACGCGTTGGACCCGCTGGACGAACTCGTTTCCTCACTGCTTTCGCACCGTACGAAGAATGCCGACAGCGCCCGGGCCTTCCGCCAGTTGCGGGAGCGCTTCCCTGACTGGGAAAGCGTGCGGGACGCGCCGGTGGCCGAGGTCGAGGCAGCCATTGCCCCCTGCACATGGCCGGAGGCGAAGGCGCCGGCCCTGCAGCGCACGCTGCGCGCCCTGACCGAGCGGCGGGGAGGGCTGGAACTGGGCCATCTCGCCGATATGGAAGTGGCGGAGGCGCGTGACTGGCTCGAATCCCCGCCCGGCATCGGGCCGAAGACCAGCGCGGCCGTCCTGTCCTTCTCCTCGCTGCGCCGCCGTGCCCTGCCGGTGGACAGCCACCACCACCGCGTCGCCATCCGGTTGGGGCTGATTCCGCCGAAGCTGGCCGTCGGCCCGGCGCACCGCGTGCTGGAGGCCATGCTGCCGCCCGAATGGGACGCGCAGCAGGTCTATGACGACCACGAGGTGCTGATGCTGCATGGCCAGCGGTGCTGCTTCTTCCGCCAGCCGGCCTGTCATCGCTGCGTGCTGCTCGATCTCTGTCCGACCGGACAGGAACGGCGTGGCAAGGTGGACGAGGCGGTGGGTGGAAGGGAGGGCTTCCAGGGCCTTCCGGGATAGGAACGAATCGGTTGTCACACGTTCAGGCTTATTGTTCCTTGCTGGAAACAACCTGGACGAGAGCTTCTGTATGCCATCCATTCTGGCAATCCTGGCCGCTTGCCTGACCCTGTCGCTTCCCGCCGCCGCGGCCACGCTGCGCCTCGAAAGCGGCGTGGAGAGCCTGAGCTTCGACAGCAGCGAACTCCTGCAACATCCCGAAGCGGCGGAGATCGAGATCGCGGCGGACCCCGCCTATCGTCAGCCTCGGCGCTACAGGGCGGTGCCGCTCGCCTCCCTCCTGTCTCGCCTGGCGCCGCCCGAGGACAGCGCGCTGGAAACCGTCGCCCTGGATGGCTATGCGGCGCAGATCCCGCTGCGTGCCGTTCTCGGCACCGGAGGCAAGGAGGGCAGCCGGGCCTGGATCGCCGTCGAGCCGGCCGATGCCCCGTGGCCCGCCATGCCCGGCAAACCCGCGGGGACGGGGCCCTTCTACATCGTGTGGGAAAGGCCGGAGGCTGGCGGCATCCCGACCAAGTACTGGACCTACCGTCTTTCCACCCTGCGCTATGTCGCCTCGCCGACGGCCCGCTGGCCGATGATGGAGCCGGACCCGGCCCTGCCCGGCAGCCACCCGGCCCGGCGTGGCCTCACGGTCTTCGTCACCCAGTGCCTGCCCTGCCACCGGATCAACGGCGGTGGCACGGCCATGCTGGGGCCGGACCTCAACCACCCGATGAACCCGGTGGAGTATTTCCAGCCCGCCTCCCTGCGCCGCTACCTGCGCGACCCGGCCAGCCTGCGCCACTGGCCGGACCAGAAGATGCCGGGCTTCACCGAGGAACAGCTTCCCGAGCGGGACATGGAAAGCCTCATCGCCTATCTGGCGCAGATGGCGGCGCAGCGTCCCTGACGGGGCCGCTGCTCGCCTCTCACCGTCCGCCGGCCACGGCACGGTTCTCCAGCCGCGACAGCAGCCGCACCACGGGCCAGAGCAGCAGGAAATAGGCGAGGGCCGCCGCCACGATGGGTGAGGCGTTGTAGGTCACGCTCTGCGCCTGCCGCGCCTGGAAGAGCAGTTCCGGCAGCGCCACCACCGAGGCGAGGGAGGTGAGCTTCACCACCTCCAGCGTGTTGCTCACCAGGTCCGGCAGCACGTTGCGCAGGGCCTGCGGCAGGATCACCAGCAGCATGGCCTGCCAGGAGCGCAGCCCCAGCGCCCGCGCCGCCTCCGTCTGGCCGCGCGGCACGCTGTCCAGCCCGGCGCGCAGGATCTCCCCGTAATAGGCACCGGTGTTCAGGAAGAAGCCCACGGCCACCGCGCCCCAGGCGCCGATGTCCAGCCCGAGGAAGGGCAGGCCCGCATAGAGGAAGACCAGCAGCACCAGCGGCGGCACGGCGCGGAAGAGATCCGTGAGCGCCACGGCGGGCCAGGCGATCCAGCGCGTGCCGGCGCGCGAGGCGAAGGCCAGGATCAGCCCGCCCAGCATGCCGAGCGGCACCGTCATCAGCGAAAGCAGCAGCGTCTGCTTCAGCCCGGACCAGAGGATCGGCAGCGCCTGCCCGATGATCTCGGTGTTCAGGAAGGCGGCGGTGAATTCCTCCATCTCAGGAGTTCCTCATCTCAGGCGCCCCGCGCCCGGCCGAGCGTGAAGCGCCGCTCGATCCAGCGCCCCAGCCCGACCACCGGCAGGAACAGGATCGCATAGGCGAGCGCGCCCAGGGTCAGCGGCGTCGGGTTGGCCGAGAAGGCCATCGAGGACTGCGCCGCGCCGAGGATCTCCGACACCCCCACCACCGAGGCCAGCGCCGTGCCCTTGGTGATGGCGATGGTGCGGTTGGTCAGCGGCGGGATCACCATCCGCACCGCCTGCGGCAGCACCACCAGGAACAGCACGGGCAGGAAGCGGAAGCCCAGCGCCCGCGCCGCATCCCATTGCCCGCGCGGCACGGCGGTGATGCCAGCCCAGTAGATCTCCTCGGCGAAGGCGGCGAGCACCAGCGTCAGCGCCAGCCAGGTGGCCCAGAAGCCGGAGAGTGACATTCCCGCCGAGGGCAGGCCGAAGTAGAGCAGCACGAGGATCACCAGCGGCGGCAGGGCACGGAACAGGTCCACGAGGAAGACGATCAGCCAGTTCAGCGGCCGGATGCCCAGCGCCCGGACCGCCGCCAGCACGAGCCCCGCCAGGAGCCCCGCGACGACGATCAGCGCGGCGAGCGCGAGGGTCAGCGCGAAGCCCTCGGCGATGCGGGGCCAGTACTCGGCGGCGACGCGGGCGTTGAGGAAGGAGAAGACGAAGCCCGAGTCCACGGGGAAGGGGACCTGTCTTCAGCCGCAGCGCGGCTCATGCGGTGCCGGGTCGTAGCCGGGCAGGCCGGGCACGCCATAGCCGGGGAAGGGGGTGTTCTCCGCATCGTCGGCGGCCGGCCTCGCTCCGAACCACTTCTCGCTGAGCTTCGCCAGGCTGCCGTCGCGCTTCATGCATTCCAGCACGTCCTCGACCTGGTTGCGCAGCGCCACCTCGTCCTTGCGGAAGGGCGCGGCCCAGTGGGCGCGGGTCTCCTTGATGACGAAGTCCGGCACGAGCTGCGGCTGCCGGGATGCCGCGTACTTCACCACCGTATTGCCCGCGAGAACGGCATAGGCACGTCCGGCCACCACCGCCTGCACGGCATCCGGGTTGGTGTCATAGGTCTGGTAGGTGAAGCCCAGCTTCGGCGCGTTCGCCTGCGCCCAGGCGTCATAGGCGCTGCCCTTGTTCACCGCGACTGCCTTGCCCTTCAGGTCGTCGAGCGAAGTGATCGGGGCATTGCCCTTGCGGATACCGAACTGGAACTCGGTGTAGAGATAGCCCTCGGTGAAGAGCAGGTTCTCCGCCCGCTCCTTTGTCACGGTCACCGGCGCGGCGAGGAAGTCGTAGCGCCCGGCGTTCAGCGCCGGCACCAGCCCGGAGAAGGAGGCGCTGTCGATGGTGATCGGCCGGCCCAGCCGCTTCGCGACCTCGGTGAAGAGATCGACGTTGAAGCCCTGCACGCCGCCATCCAGCTTCGGGAAGGCATGGGGTGCGAAGGTGCCGTCCACGGCGCTGCGCAGCGGGGCAGGGCCGGACTGCGCCCAGGCGGCGGAAAGGGTGACGGAGGCCGGGGCGAGAAGGGCGGCGAGCAGAAGCAGGCGGCGCATGGCGGGATGGAATCTCGTGACGGTCATGGTCGCCAGCCGACAGCAAGAAACATGCAAGCCGGGCCCTGCGGCCATCGAGGGGCAGCCATGAACCGGCCGGTCCATTTGCCCGATTCATGCCACAAAAGGGTCCTCACCGTGCCGCGAGCGGCTCCCAGATTCCGCCTCAGAGGCCGGAAACGGCCGGATCACTCAGGCCTGGGAGACCCCAGCATCATGAAGTCCTTCGCCATCTCCCTCGTCTTCCTCGGCATCGCCACCATCCTGGCCGTGGTCGGCACGCTGCTCGGCAGCGCCGGCGCCAGCCAGCTCCTGGCCCTCCCGGTCGCGCTGGCCGCCATGACCGCCTGTCTGATGCTGGTGGGCGGGCTGCTGATCCTGGAATTCCGCCGCCCGAACGCGCCCCTGGCGCTGGCGGCCTGAACCGGACCGCTGCTGCCAGCCTGCCCGCGGGCGGGGCCGGAGCGGAAACGGACTGGAACGACAAGAAGGGCGCCCCGTCCAGGGCGCCCTTTTTTCATGCCCGGCACGACCCGGACCGTGGAAACGGCGGGCCTCCGCCACCCCCGGAACAGCGAACCGCCGGTTCCCAGCGAGGGAACCGGCGGTTCTGCGAAGACACGGAAGACCTTGTCCGGGCCGGAGGTCTCAGTCCGCCGCCATGGACATGCGGGCACGGTTCAGCACCGACATCACATGGTCCTCGGTGGCGTCGCAGACCTTCTCCGTCTGGTCGGGCGTGAAGACATGGCCTGCGCCTTCCATGACGCGATAGTCGATCTTCACGCCCTTCTGCGTGTTCAGCTTGTCCACCAGCTTCCGCACGCTGCTTTCCGGCACCAGCTCGTCCTGCGCGCCGTGCAGGATCAGGCCCGAGCAGGGGCAGGGGGCCAGGAAGCCGAAATCATAGTGGCTGGCCGGGGCGGAGATGGAGACGAAGCCGCCCATCTCGGGCCGCCGCATCAGCAGCTGCATGCCGACATAGGCACCAAAGGAGTACCCGGCCACCCAGAGCATGGGCGCAGAGGGATTCACCGCCTGCAGAAAGTCGAGCGCCGCCGCCGCGTCCGAGATCTCCCCGATGCCGCCGTCATAGCGGCCCTGGCTCTTCCCCACGCCCCGGAAGTTGAAGCGGAGGGTCGAGAAGCCCATCGCCTGGAAACGGCCATAAAGCCCGTGCACGACACGGTTGTTCATGGTCCCGCCATGCAGCGGATGGGGATGGAGGATCAGGGCAACGGGGGAATTCGGGCGCTTGGAATGGTGGTAGCGACCCTCCAGCCGGCCATCGGGGCCGGCGAACATCACTTCAGGCATTGTCCCCTGGTGTCCACTTCCTTTGGGAATGCGCAGTCACGCATTCCGAGCCAACAGCCCTGAAAGGGGAACGGAGGAAACGACGCACTGGCCACTCCATTCTCCCTGGTTTCATGGAGCGATGCCGACAGGGGCGTGCCGCGGACGCAGGTGGCATACCGCGAGACACCTTCCTTACCGGCAGGGTTCCGATCATCTGATGTCTGCCGGGGCGGGCTTACGATCCCCGGTGCGAGGCCAATATAGGGAGCGGTTCCTCTAAACCCTAACGAAATCATGGCATGGGGCCCATGTCTCAGGCTCCAACCGGGAATTTTCCCTTTTTGTTTCCGGCCTTGCGGAAACACCGACGGCATCGCGGAGGTGACCGAACGACATGCGCCTGTCGACGCGCGGCCGCTATGCGGTGATGGCGATGGTGGAGATGGCGGACCGCGCGCGCGGTGCGAGCTGCAGTCCGGAGCCTCCGGTCAGCCTGGGCGAGATCGCCGCGGCGCAGAATCTGTCGCTCGCCTATCTGGAGCAGTTGTTCGGGCGGCTGCGGCGCGCGGGGCTGGTGGAATCGGCACGCGGGCCGGGCGGCGGCTACCGGCTGGCCCGCCCGGATGGGACCATTTCCGTGGCCGAGATTATCGAGGCGGTGGACGAGCCGCTCAGCGCCACCCGTTGCACGGGGGAGGATTCCGGCTGCCTTGCCGGCCGCAAATGCGCGACTCACGACCTCTGGGACGAGTTGGGCGAGCAGATCCGGCTCTTCCTGCTGGGCGTGTCGCTGGCGGATGTGGTCCGGGGCCAGGTGCGCGGGCGCGCCCTGCCGCCGCTCCTGCCCGGCATGGTCCCGGGGATCGCTCGTGGTCAGGGACCGGGTCGCGGGGAGGCGGAGGCATGACCCCGCCCGCCCTCTACCTTGACGCCAATGCCACCGAGCCGCTGCGCCCCGAGGCCCGGCTTGCGGTGCTGGAGGCGCTGGACCTGACCGGCAACCCTTCCTCCGTCCATGCCGAGGGCCGGGCCGCCCGGCGCCTGCTGGAAAAGGCGCGCACCCAGGTGGCGGCCCGCTTCGGCGCCAGGGCGCGGGACGTGGTCTTCACCTCCGGCGGGACCGAGGCGGATGTCATGGCGATTCGCGGCCTGGGCCGGGGCCGCCGCCTCCTGGCCGGCGCCACCGAGCACCCGGCGGTACTGACCGCCGCGCCGGAGGCGGAACGGCTGCCGGTGGACGGGGAGGGGGTGCTGGACCTCGCGGCGCTGGAGCGCAGCCTGTCTTCCGGCCCCCCGGCCCTGGTCTGCCTGATGCTAGCCAACAACGAGACCGGCGTGATCCACCCCGTCGCCGGGGCGCTGGCCCTCTGCCGGCGCCACGACGCGCTGCTGCACGTTGACGCAGTGCAGGCGGCGGGGCGGATGCCGGTCTCGCTGGAAGGGCTGGGCGCCGACAGCCTCGCCCTCTCCGGCCATAAGCTCGGCGGGCCGAAGGGGGCGGGGGCGCTGCTGCTGCGCCCGGGCCTCGAC
>NZ_BDLP01000102.1:0-12780 GCF_001950415.1 Roseomonas sp. TAS13 | reverse complement strand
GGCCACGGCAGGGGCTGCGGTGGCGGGCGCGGCCAGCGCCGTCTCGGCGAAGCCCGGGTCGGGGCGGCCCTGCATCACCGCGCGCATGGCGGGCGTCGGCGGGCCGGCGGTCATCCACTGGTCCATCGCATCGGGGCGGTCGCGCGGCCAGACCTGCGGCTGGTGCGTCGCCTCGTCGATCTGCTGCACCTCGGAGGTGAACTCGATCACGAAGCCGGAGGGTGAGACGAAATAGGCGAAGGGGTTGTTGCCCGGCCCGTGCCGCCCCGGACCCCAGGCCGCCGCCTGCCCCGCCACGCGCATGCGCCCGATGCCGCGCATGAAGCTGTCGATGCTCGGCATCTCGAAGGCGACATGGTTCACGCTGGCATAGGGGGCGCGGTTCAGCGCGATGGAATGGTGGTCGCTGGCGCAGCGCAGGAAGACCATCTGGTTGGCCGAGTAGTCGGAGACCTTGAAGCCCAGCAGGGCCTCGAAGAACTCCTGCGCGCGCTCCATGTCCGGCGTGTTCAGCACGACATGCGAGGCCTTGCGTGGCTTGCCGGTGGCATCCTCGGTGTCCGGGTTGCGCGCCACCTCCGCGCTGATGCGCAGGCGGCGGCCATCCGGGTCCAGCAGCTCGAAGCCCAGGCCGCCGCCGGGCGTCGCCAGCGGCACGATCGCCGTCAGGCCGCGCGCGCCCCTCTCCTGCAGCGAGCGGTGCAGCGCCTCCAGCCCGGCGCGGTCGCCCATGCCGAAATGCACGTAGTCCACGCCGAAGACATTGTCGTCGCGCAGCCCATAGATGAAGGGCTCCGGCCCGGTGCCGCGGAGATAGACGGTGCCGTCCGCCTCCGCCGAGACGGTGAGACCCCAGTTCTTCTCGTAGAACTCCCGGGTCGCGGTGATCCCGGGGGCGCGCATCACTATGCCGCGGAGGAAATCGACGCCGACCATGGTGCGTTCCTGTCCTTGTTGTTGAAGCCGAGCCGCGAGGAGATGTCGGCGGCGGCCCGGGCCAGCGCGCGGCCGATCGCCTCGCGCCGTCCCTGGTCGTTGCCGAACCAGTCGGCATGGCCGGTGACGTTGATCGCCCCGGCGCAGTGGCCGGTGGAATCGAAGACCGGTGCCGCGACGGAGCTGACGCCGGTCTCGAAATAGCCGGCGCTCCAGGCCAGCCCGGCCTCGCGGTCCTGGGCGAGCTGGGTCAGCAGCGCGTCCACCGTGGTGGGGGTCTGGGCCGTCACCTTCTCCAGCGCCGCGCCGGCAAAGAGCACCCGCACCCTCGCCTCGGGAAGCTGCGCCAGGATGGCGCGGCCCATGTTCGTGGCATGGGCCGGCAGGCGGCTGCCGACGCGGACATTGCTGACCAGCGGCATGTCCGGCGTCAGGCGCAGCAGGTAGACGATGGACAGCTCGTCCAGCACCGCGAGATGCGCGGAAAGGCCGATCTCCTTCACCAGCGCCTGCAGCACCTCGGTGCTGACGCGCACGATATCCTGCTGCGCCAGCGCCTCCGCCGCCACGGTGAAGGCGCCGAGGCCAAGCCGCCAGCCCACGCCGTCGGGGCGCCGCTCGATGAAGCGCTCGGCCTCCAGCGTGTGCAGCAGGCGGATCAGCGTGGTGCGGTTGATGCCGAGCGCGGCGGCGCTGCGGCTGACATTGATCACCGGGTCGCCGGCGCCGATATGGCGCAGCAGCTTCAGCGCGCGCTCCACCGGCGGCACGGCATAGGTGGTGCTCTCGCTCACGACAGCGCCTCCCGCAGCAGGGCGGCCACCGTTTCCGGCTTCTCCTGCGGCAGGGCATGGCCCACGCCGGGCACGAGGCGGGCCTCGATGCCCAGGGCCGCGGCCAGCTTCTCCGCATTGGCAGGCGGCGTCACCACATCCTCGATGCCCGCGGCCACCAGCGAGGGCACGCGGATCGCGGCGGCATCGGAAAGCACGTCGGCCCCGGCCAGGAGCAGGCTGGCGCGGCGATAGCCCGGCGGGCGGACCCGGCCCATGGCGCCACGCACCGCGTCCAGCACGGCGGGGCGCTTCTCCGGCTCGAAGACCAGCCGTTCCACCCGCAGCGCCGCCATGCCCTCGGGACCCAGGCGGTCCAGGTCGTCCAGCCGCGCCTGGATGCCCTGCGGCAGCGTGCCGCCGCGGGGCACGCCATAGCCGAGTGCCGGGGAAAGGGCGGCGAAGAGCGCCACGCGCTCCGGATGCAGGCGGGCGAAGCGCGCCGCCGTCACCACGCCGAGCGAATGGCCCAGCAGGATGCAGCGGGCGATGCCGGCCTCGTCCAGCAGCGTGGCGAGGGCGGCGGCATAGTCCCCGGCATCGGGCCATTCCGGCGCGAGGTCCACAGAGCCGCCATAGCCCGGCATGTCCCAGGCCAGGACCGGAGCGTTCCCGCCCAGGGCCCCGACCAGAGGCAGAAAGCTTTCCGGCGCGCTGCCGATCCCGTGCAGCAGGACGAAGGGCGTGCCCTCCCCGCCGCGCCGCAGGGCGCCGATGCCGCCGAGGCGGATGCGTTCCAGCTTCATGTGAAGACGAAGCCCCGGTTCACCGGCAGCACCTGCCCGGTGAGCGCCAATGCGCCCGGTGTCAGCAGGAAGGCCACGGTGGGGGCGATGTCGGCGGCCTCCTGCACCCCCGGCACGGCACGGCCTTCCTCGTAGAGCCGGTGGCGGGCCGGCGGCACGTACTCGGTGGATTCCGTGCGCAGGATGCCGGGCGCCACGGCGGCGATGCCGATGCCATCCGGCCCCAGCTCGCGGGCCAGGGAACGGGTCATGGAGATCACTGCCCCCTTGCTGGCGGTATAGGACAGCAGGCGCGGCGCGCCCCAGAGCGCGGTGTCGGAAGCGACATTGACGATGCGCGCGTCCCGCCCCCGCCGCAGCAGCGGCGCCAGGGCGCGGATCACCAGCCAGGTGCCGCGCACGTTCACCGCCATCACCCGGTCCCAGCTTTCCTGTCCGATCTCCTCGAAGGTGACGCCGCCGATGCCGGTGGCGATGGCGGCGTTGTTCACCAGACCGTCCAGCGCGCCCTCCTGCGCCGCGACATCCGCCGCCATGGCGAGGATGGCGTCCGGCTCGGCGAGGTCCACCGGCACGAAGCGCGCGCCCAGCTTCTCCGCCGCCGCCGCGCCGGCCTCCGCATCGCGGTCGGCCAGCACCAGCCGCGCCCCGCAGCCGCGCAGCGCCTCGGCCAGAACCAGGCCCAGCCCGCGCGCCGCGCCGGTGACGAGGATGGTGCGGCCGGAGAGCATCAGGTCTGACATGCGCTCAGCCCGCCGCCCGCGTCAGCGCCGCGTCCTCGGCGGCGATCTGCGCCTTGGCCTGCCGGTTCAGCAGCTGCCGGATGCGCGCCACGCCGATATCGTGCTGGTAGAGCATCTCCCGCTTGCGGGCGTCGTCCGGCATGCCTTCCAGCATGACGCGGTCCTGCTCCAGCACCGCCCAGTGCCGCGGCTCCAGCGTGGTGCGGTACATGAAGCGGAAGACCTCCCGCGCCAGGCCCTGCACCTTCCGCAGCCGCCAGAAGAAGACCATGCAGTGCGTGTCGTCCACGGGGGTGGTGAAGCCGATGATGCGGAACACGCCGCCCGGCCCGGCCGCCTTGGGGTAGGGGATGTCGAGGCGGCAGTAGCTGCCGTCCGGCGTCACCACCATGTCCGTCCAGTCGAAATTCTCGCCGGCCTGCTCGACACGGGAAACGAGGAAGCCGTCCTCCCGCTGCTCCAGCTTCATGTGGTCCTGCTTCGCGCCGAAGGCCAGGGTGAAGCTGTTGGCGTGCAGGTAGCAGCCGTGCATCGGGTCGGCGAGGTTGTCGAGCGCGTAGCGGTAGTTGCAGGCCCAGTGGGAATAGCAGAGGAAGCCCGTCCATTCCGGGTCCGCCAGCTCCGGCGGGGTCGGTAGCTCGGGCGCCTCCGGCTTCTCCACCGAGGCGAAGTAGACGAAGACGCAGTCCGCCAGCTCGCGCACCGGATAGCTGGCGAGCGCCTTCTTGCCCTCCAGCGAGCATTTCGGCATGGCCGGCACGCGCAGGATCCGCCCGTCGCCATCCAGCACCACGCCGTGATAGCCGCAGGCGATGTTGCCCTCGTGCACCACGCCATAGGACAGGCGCGCGCCGCGATGCGGGCAGTAGTCCTCGATGCAGCGGATGGCGCCGTCCTTGTCGCGCCACAGCACGAGGTTGCGGCCCAGCGCCTTCACGCCATGCGGCTTGCCGGGTCGGACATGGCTGGACTTCGCCACCGCGTACCACTGGCCGAGGATGCCGCTGTTGACGCGGTCCTCGATGCGCTCCTTCAGGGTGATGGCCTCGCTCATCGTCGGGGATTCCCTCGTCTTCCGGCGCGTCAGGAACGGGCGCGGGGGATGTAGTGGAGGACGCGCTTCTCGACCGCGGCGACGGCGGCGTAGAGCGCGATGCCGATCGCGGTCAGCAGCAGGATGGCGTTGAACACCATGGCCGCGTTGGCCTGGCCCTCGCCATAGGAGATCAGGTAGCCCAGGCCGGTATTGCCGCCGACCAGCTCGCCCACCGTGACGCCGATCACCGCCAGCGTGGCGCCGATGCGCAGGCCCGCCATCAGCGAAGGCATCGAGGCCGGCAGCTCGATCTTGAGGAAGATCTGGAAGCGGTTCAGGGAATAGGCGCGGGCGAGGTTGATCAGGTCCCGGTCCACCGTCTTCATCGATTGCAGCACGTTCACCAGGATCGGGAAGAAGACGACCAGGATGGTGACCAGCAGCTTCGGCCAGGCGGTGTAGCCGAACCACATGATGAAGAGCGGCGCGAAGGCCACCTTCGGCGCGATCTGCAGGGCCAGCAGGAAGGGCGAGAGCGCCTGTTCCCAGAAGCGCGACATGCCGAGCAGGTAGCCGCCCGCCGCGCCGCAGAACCCGCCCACCAGGAAGCCCAGGATGGTCATGCTGAGGGTGGAGAGGAAGTTCGCGAGCAGATCCTCCTGCGCCCACATCCGCGCCATCTCCGCCATCGTGTCGGAGAGCGGCGGCAGGATGTAGGGCGGGATCGCCAGGATCGCGGGCAGCCACTGCCAGGCGGCGAGGAAGGCGGCGAAGATGCCCCCCATGGCGGCCCAGCGCAGCGCATCCGCCGCCGGCACGATGCGGGGCGCGACTGGCGTGGGGGAGGGGGCGAGGGCCGGGGACACCGCGAGCTGTTCGGTCGCCGACATGGTCACTTCGCCACGAATTCGTTGGTGTAGGTGTCCTCGACCGGCACCGCCTTCTGCACGATGCCGTGCTCGAGGTAGAACCTGCCCACCGCCGCGATGCGCGCCGGGTCGAAGCTGCCGAAATCCGGCCTGTCGTTCACCGCGTAGATCAGCGTGGCATAGCGCCGCAGGATCTCCTCGTTCGCGGCGAGGTTCTCGGCCTGGCTCGGCACCGCCTCGACATAGGTGCGCGCGGCGGCGACCGGATCGGCGGCTATCTCCTTCACCGCCCGCAGCGTCGCCTGCACGAAGCCGCGCACCACGGCCGGGCGCTCGGCGATGATCCTGTCGGAGGCCAGGATCGCCTGCGCCATGGCGGGGAAGATCCTGTCGATGGCCATGACGTTCACCGGCACGCCGGCGCGTTCCACCGTCACCGCCCATTCCGGCACGCCGGACATGGCGACGATGCCGCCCGAGCCCATCAGCTGCACGAGGCCCGCCGGGCCCAGCGCCTGGATGTTCGCGTCGGTGCGCCGCATCCCCGCCGAGGCCATCACGGCGAGCAGGTTGTAGTAGGTCGTGTCCTGGAAGGCGATGACGCCGATGTTCTTGCCGCGCAGCCCCTGGATGTCGGTGATGCCGCTGTCCTGCCGCACGATGATCTGGCTCAGCGGCCGGTTGCCCAGCAGCGCCACGCCGCGCACCGCCAGCCCGTTGGGCCGCACCACAAGCGGCGTGTCGCCGATGCCGCCGCCGAGTTCGGCATTGCCCACCGCGACCTGCTTCGCCACGTCGGCGCCGCCGCGCCCGGTCTGGAAGACCGGCTCCAGCCCGGCCTCGCGGTAGTAGCCCTTGTGCCGCGCGATCTGGAAAGGCGCGAAGGCCGGTAGCGTGTCGGGCGCCGGGAAGAGATAGGTCAGCTTCTCCGGGCCTTTGCCCCCCTGGGCCCGCACCGCGGGCGCGGCCAGCAGGCCGGCCAGCAGCGGGGCGGTGCGGAGCATGGTACGGCGGGTCACGGGGTGCATGGGCGGTGGCCTTCTCGCGGGTCTCAGGCGGCCTGGTCGGCCAGATGCAGCTTGTCGAAGAGATAGGCGGCGTATTCGCCGCTGCGCGGATGGGCGCGGCGCGCGGCGGGCTCGTCGCGGGAGGGCAGGTCGAGCACGATCTCCTCCACGATGCGGCCCGGGCGCTCGCTCATCACCAGGATGCGGTCGGACATGGCCACTGCTTCCGCCAGGTCGTGCGTGATCAGCACGGTGGTGATGCCGGAGGCCGCGATGGTCTGCGCGAAACTCGCCTGCAGCACCAGCTTGGTCTGCGCGTCGAGGGCGGAGAAGGGCTCGTCCAGCAGCACGATGTCGGGCTCGATGGCCAGGGTGCGCGCCAGCGCCGCGCGCTGCCGCATGCCGCCGGAAAGCTGGTACGGATAGCGGTCCGCGAAATCCCCCAGCTTGCACCGGGCCAGCTCGCGCAGCGCCCGCTCGCGCCGCTCGGTACGGGAAACGGGGCGGGATTCCAGGCCGAACTCGACATTGCGCAGGATGCTGCGCCAGGGCAGCAGAAGGTCCTTCTGCAGCATGAAGCCGACATGCTCGTTCGGCCCGGTCACCGGCACGCCGCTGACCGCGACGGAGCCCTCGCTCGGCCGGTCGAGGCCGGCGGTCATGTTCAGGATCGTGCTCTTGCCGCAGCCCGAGGGGCCGATCACCGACACGAACTCGCCCGGCCGCACGGCGAAGGTGACGTCCTGCACGGCGGTGAAGCTGCCGCCGCCCGAGGCGAAGCGCCGCGTGACGTGCCGGAATTCCAGCGCGGGGGCGTCAGGCGTCGCGGCGGGCATAGGCATCGTCCAGCGAGGCGTTGATGGCGGACAGCTCGGCGCCGAGCTTCTCCAGCGTCCAGGGCGAGGCCTCGCCCGAGGGCGCCGGCACGCCGTCCCGCTGCAGCCAGTCCGCCAGGGCCGCGAAGTCGTGGATGCCTTCGGCGAAGGCCCGTTCCAGCGCGGCCGCCAGCGCCACCTCAGCCTCGGTCAGCGGTCGGGCAAGGCTCTGGCGGGCCAGGGTGTCGTGCGAAGGGTTCACGTCGGATGTCCACGCTGTTTGGGGTGGATGTTCAAATAAGAACTTTATGTTCAAAATTCTTGCGCAATACGTCTGGGCCTTCAACAGGAATCTGCGAACTTCAGGAATTCTACTGTGCAACTGCGAAGAGAAGGCCTTCGCGACAGGCTCATTGCCTGTTCAGTGAGCTTCTTTGCCGGGAGTTGTGCGAGAAAGTGCTCAGGACTGCCCAGCGAGGCGCAGCGATGCCTGCTGGCGCCATGCCTGTGGCGGTCCCGGGGGAGAGGCGCTGCCTCTCGCCCCGGCCCCCTCTCCGCCGGGGACCGAAGCCGGTCCCCGGACCCCGGGCTTGAGTGGGCGCCTGTGGTGGCCGTCAGCCCGTGGGTTGATCCCTGAGAAGTTGATCCCTGAGAACAGGTGGAGCAGCGGGGCGCCCGAAAAGAAAACAGCACGATGCCTGCGCTGGTGGCACCGTCGGTCCGCCGGAGCGCTGGCGCTTCTACTCCGCGCGGATGCCGGCGGCGCGGATCACCGGCTCCAGCGTGCTGCGTTCCTGTTCCACCACGGCGGCGAACTGTGCGGGGGTGCCGCCGCCGATCTGCGCTCCCTGTTCCACGAAGCGTCCGCCGATCTCCGGGTCGTGCAGCGCCGCCGTGACCAGGGCCGCCACGCGTTCGGTGATGGCGGGCGGCGTGCCCGCCGGCGCCGCCATGCCGAAGGCGGTGCCGAAGACGAAGTCCACGCCCTGTTCGCGCATGGTGGGGACGTCCGGCAGCTGCGGCAGGCGCTGCGGGCTGGCCGCCGCCAGCGGGCGCACGCCATGGCCGCGGATCTGGCCCAGGATGTTCGGCACGTTGTCGATGACCATGTCGATGTTCCCGGCGACGAGATCCGTCACCGCTGGGGCCGCGCCGCGGTAGGGGATGTGCTGGATGTCCACGCCGGTGCGCTGCCTGAACAGCTCCAGCGCCAGGTGGAGGCTGCTGCCCGCGCCGGCGGAGCCGGCGGTGAGCCGGCCCGGCGCCGCCTTCGCCGCCGCGATCACCTCGCCCACGCTGTGCCAGGGGCGCACGTTGGCGACGCAGAGGACCTTGGGCGTATGGGCCAGCAGCACGATCGGCGCGAAGGCGGTCTGCGTGTCATAGGGCATGCTGCGGTAGATGTACTGGTTGACGGCGAGCGGCCCGAGCGCGCTGGCCAGCAGCGTGTGGCCGTCGGGCGGCGACTTCGCCACCACGTCGGCGCCGATATTGCCGCCCGCGCCGGCACGGTTCTCCACCACCACCGGTTGGCCGAGCTGCGCCGTCATCCGCTGCGTCACGGCGCGCGCCAGCGTGTCCACCAGCCCGCCGGGCGGGAAGGGCACGATGACGCGCACCGGCCTGGTGGGCCAAGGGGCGTTGGCCGTATCCTGGGCGCGGGCCGTGCCAAGCAAGGGCAGGGCGAGGCTGCCGAGGGCGAGCCCCCGGCGGGTGACAATCCCGGACATGGATTTCCTCCTCGTGAAGCGCCGCCCCGCTTCTTCCGGCGGGCGGTCTGGTTTCCGGCGGGCCGTTCCCCGGTCAGGACTTGTGGTAGAGGGTGGGGATCGCCGGATCGACCGCGACCTCCACCAGCATCGGCCCCTCGGCATGGCAGGCGGCGCGCAGCGCCTCGTCCAGCGCGGCGGGATGCGTCACGCGCTGCCCGGGGCAGCCCAGCCCGCGCGCCAGGTCGACGAAGCCGATGCCCGGCAGGTCGATGCCCGGCACGTCGCGCACCTGCATTACCTGGCTGAAGGAGCGCATGGCGCCGTAGCCGCCGTTGTTGATCACCACCACGGCGATCGGCAGCCGGTGCTGCACGGCGGTCCAGAGCGCCTGGAAGGAATACATCGCCGAGCCGTCGCCGATCAGGCAGACCACGCGCTGCCCCGGCTTCGCCAGCGCGATGCCGACCGCCGCCGGCAGGGAATAGCCGAGCCCGCCGCTGGCCATGGTGAAGAAGCTGCCCCAGCGGTTCCGCGGCATCTGCGCCTGGATGGCGGGGCGGTGCGAGGGCGCTTCCTCCACCAGCACCGCATCCTCCGGCATGGCGGCCTGGAGGCGGTGCAGCAGCCAGCCGGCGGGGATCGGCTCGGCGGGCAGGGGCGGCGCGGGGCGGGGGCGCGGGAGGGGCGAGGCGCGTTCCGCCACCGGCAGGGCGGCGGCCAGCGCCGGCAGGCCCAGGCGCAGGCTGCCCAGGATGGCTGTGCCGGCGGGGGCGGAGGCGGCGGCCTCCCCATCCATGGTGAGTTGGAAGAGGGGGATGCCGCTGTGGAAGAAGGGCGCGTCGCCCTCGATGTGGAAGGTGAAGACCGGTGCCCCCACCACCAGCACGAGGTCATGCGCCATCAGCCGGTCGGAGACCGCCTGGGGCGCCGCGGGCAGGAAGCCGTCGAAGAGCGGATGCTCCTCCGGGAAGGCGATGCGCGAGGCGAAGGGCGCGGTCATCACCGGCGCGCCGAGACGCTCGGCCAGGGCGACCAGCGCCTCGCCCGCGCCCTCGGCATCCACCTCCGACCCGGCCACGATCAGCGGCCGGCGCGCCGCCGCGATAGCCCGCGCGGCCGCCGCGATGGCGGCGGGATCGGGCGCCATCTCCGCTGACAGGCGGCGCGGCTGCACCGGCTGGCAGGTGGCCGACCAGTCATCGGCCGGGATGGAGACGAAGCAGGGGCCGAAGGGGCGCTGCATGGCGATGCGGTGCGCCTGGGCGATGGCCGCCGGCACATCCGCCGCCCGGGCCGGTTCGATGCTGAACTTCACATAAGGCCGGGGGAACTGCGCCGCGTCCGTGGCGCCGAGGAAGGGCAGGTTCGGCAGCAGCGAGCGCGCCTGCTGCCCCGCCGTCACCACCAGCGGCGTCTGGTTGCGCCAGGCGGTGAAGAGGTTGCCCAGCGCATGGCCCACCCCGGCGGCGGAATGCAGGTTGACGAAGGCGGCCCGCCCCGTGGCCCGGGCATGGCCGTCGGCCATGCCGACCACGCTCGCTTCCTGCAAGCCCAGGACATAGCGGAAATCCGCCGGCCAGCGGTCGAGCAGGCCGAGCTCGGTGGAGCCGGGATTGCCGAAGACCGTGGTCATGCCGAGGTCGCGCAGCAGGTCGAGCACCGCCTGCCGCACGGTGGTCGTGGCGCCGGAATGGACAGACATGGGGTGGCGTTTCCTCCTCGTGTTCTTTTCTGGTCTGCCGGCCTCAGCCGATCCCGGCGGCGATGCGCCGCAGGATGGCCAGGAACACTTCCCGCTGCTTCGGCCCGACCAGAGCATCGAGCGCCGCGTCATGCGCCGCCGCATGGCCGGAAAGCTCCCGCAGCACGGCCTCCCCCTCCGCCGTGACGAAAAGGGCGTAGCTGCGCCGGTCCTGCGGCGCGCGGCGGCGCTGGATCAGGCCGCGCTTCTCCAGGTCGGCCAGGGCGGGGGTCAGGGTGGACTTGTCGCGCCCCGCCGCGGCGCTCAGCGCCGTCTGCGACAGGCCGGAATTCGCCGCGATGATGCGCAGGATCGCGAAGCGGCCGGGCCGCAGGTCGCTCTGCCCGGTGCGACGCGCGAAGGCGGCGAAGGAGGCCTCCTGCGCCAGGCGCAGGTTGAAGCCCAGCATGTTCTCCAGCCCGCCCAGGCCGGTCTCGCTATCCGGGCGGCCAGGGGACGGGGGAGCGGGCGGCGAATCCCCGGAGGTGGCGGCCTCCTCCGCCGCAGGCATGGGCGCACCGGGCCGCGAGGCTCGCAGCGGGGCCATGAAGGTCGCTCCTTTCCCTGGGCGGCGGGCTCTGGTGGCCTGCCTGCCGGGCCCACGGGTCCGGGGCCTTATTGGTAGGATATCCAACCTTTTACCGGCAGGACAAGCGAAATGCAGCGAGGGCCGCCTTTCCCCGGCCGCTATCCCGCCCGCCGGAAGCGGAGCCAGCGCATGCCCGGCCCGACCTCCAGCGCCGCCTGCCGCCCCCGCGCGCCGTCCGAGAGCGTGACCCCGTCCTCCCGCCAGGAGCCGTCCCGCAGCGCATCCCCCAGCGCCACCGCCTCCATCCCACCGGCGACGGAGACGGTGATCCGGCGGGGCCGGGGCGCCTCCAGCCGGCGCTTGGCCACCACGTCGTAGAGCGGCGCGCCGAGCTGCATCCCGTAGAAGAAGGTTCCGGCGGAATCCTGCAGCAGGCAGGTCACCACGCCATCCGTGACCTCCTCCGCCCAGGGGTTGGACAGGTCGCCGGACAGGGCGAGGTCGAGCGTGGCGGGCGTGAAGCCCGACGCCTCCCGGCCGTCGTCGCGCAGCAGCGCCAGGGTGTTGCGCAGGGCGTGGAATCCGGGCTTGCGGCTGCCATCGCCGCGCACCAGGCCGAAATACGCCTCGTTGGAGCGCCCGCGCGACAGCGGCTCGTCCAGCAGCTCGTAGAAGTACCAGCGCTCCAGCCCGTTCTTCAGGCAGTAGGCGCCGTAGCCGGTCATGTAGAGGGCGGCGATGTCCTCGGGGCAGGGGTGGTTGCCCTCGTCCAGCCCGGTCGGGTCGGTGTTGTAGCCGAGCTCCGTCGCCCAGAAGGGCCTGCCCGGCGCCAGCGGGTTGGCGGCATAGGTGGCGCCGTAGCGCAGGCTGCCATAGCGCAGCGTCTCGCCCCCCCGCGCCAGGGGCGCGCCCTGTCCCCGCAGCCAGGGCGGCCGCCCGCCGGGATAGGGGTGGAAGGTGCCGCGGTCGTTGAAGGGGATCGAGCCCGCGATGCGCCAGGACTGGCGGAAGTCGATCACCGTCGGCGCCCCGATCGGCAGGCCGGCGAAGCGCGGATCGGCATCCCGCGCCGCCCGCAGCTCCCGCTGCCAGCGCACCGCCTCGGCATCGCCGTCGCGGTTCTGGCGGCGCATGAAGCCCTGGTACCAGCCGTCGATCTCGTTGGAGCCCTCGAATCCGTCCACGGCGCCCGGCACCAGCTTGCGCGCGATGGCGATGCAGGTCGCGGCGGGAAAGTCGTTCGCCCCGGCATGGCTCAGCAGGGTGATGCCGTGCCGCTCGTGCAGCGTGTTCACCCAGCCGATGGGTGCCGGACGGTCGGGCAGGGAGGCGCGGATGCGCCCGACCCCCAGCTCCGCCAGGGCCGGGCGGACGCGCCCCCCGAAATCCTCGTAGTCGCGGCTGTTCTGCAGATGCACGTTGATGCCGTGCCCGCGATGGAAATCCGCCACCCGCAGCGCGGTGACGCGTCCCTGCATGGGCTGCGGCGGCGGCAGGGGACCGGCATAGAGGTCCCGGGGCCGCTCCGCCCTGGCGCCCCGGATGGCCGGCGCGGCGATCAGGCCCGACAGGGCCAGCCCGGCCAGATGGCGGCGGGCAATGGGGGTGGCGATGGGTCGTCTCCCTCCTGGCATCGGAGCCATGCTCCCGACCGTGCCCGTGGCGTCAAGTCTGGTGGTCGGAGCCCATCTCCGACGTTGCTCCGTCCCCGGGGGACAAGGCTCCGCCTTTTCCCCCGGACCCCCTTATCCGCCAGGACCCTGCGGGCCCTGGACCCGATGAGTTGGCTCCGGTTGCCGGCCGGATCGCGCCG
>NZ_BDLP01000101.1:0-12796 GCF_001950415.1 Roseomonas sp. TAS13 | reverse complement strand
GCGGTCCCAGCCCGACCCTGGCCTGGACGCTCTCGGTCCTCCTCCTGCTCGCCGTGGTGGCGGCCCTGCTGGTCTGGCGAGGGGAGGTCGCCGCCGCCTGGCCGCCGTCGCAATGGCTCTACCGTGCCCTCGGCCTCGCCTGACGCACGCCTTCGCGGGGCGGTGGCGGCCCCGTTGCCGGGCCGTCCCGCGCCTGCCCCGCCGCCCGGCCGCCCCCGGGCAAGGGCGTGCGGCAGCCGGAATGCTTTCGGCAGGCCGCGAAATGCGGTTCCATGAGGCCCCTCAGCGGGCCATCCGGTTCCATGTCACCTGAAGCGCCCACCGAAGACCCCCGGGCTGGGCGGGGGCCACGGATACCGCGCCCGACCGGGCGCCGGCTCCATGGCATGCGCCACCACCTGCTTCTGGTGGTGGCCTGCACGGTGCTGCCCTTCGCGCTCTATGCCGTCTGGGCCATGGCCAGCCTGCACAACCGCGACATGCGGCGCACGGCCTCCAACCTGGTCACCAGCGTCTGCGCGCTTTCGGTGGTGCCGGACCAGGTCTTCGCGCTGGGCGAGGTGCGGCTGCGCGAACTGCTGGCCTCCGCCGCGCTGCCGCCGGCGGCGTCTCCGGCCAATGTCCCGGACGCCCCTTCTGTCCTCGCGGCCCTGCGTGCCACCCCGCCGGCCCGGACCCTGGCGCGGATGGGCAGCCTACGCTTCTACAATGCCCGGGGCCGCGACATCGAGGCGCTGTCCGCCGCCACCCCGGCCGATCCTGTCCCGGAGAGCTGGCGCCAGGCCCTGGTGCGCGTGGCGCGCGACGGGCAGGTCGAGGTCACCGACCTGCTGGACCGGCGGGTGGGCATCCTGGTTCCGGCTCCGCCCGGTCTGCCCTTCGCCGTCACGGCGCTCTGGCTGGCGCCCGAGACCCTGAGCGGCGCGCTGCGGCAACGCCTGATGCAGGAGGACTGGACCGCCACCCTGATGGACCGGCACGGGGTCGTGGTCGCCCGCACCCGCGGGGGCGAGGAGATGGTAGGACGCCCGGCCCCGCCGGAGATCGTGGCCGGCCTCGCGCGGGCGCCGGAGGGTGTCCTGCCCTATGTCCGGAACCAGGAAGGCGTGATGGCCATCATGGCATGGTCGCGCCTTTCCACGGAGGGCTATTCGCTCGCCCTGTCGATGCCCCGTGCCTCCTTCTACCAACGGATGCTGCGGGACTACCTGCCCGCCGCTGGGGTGGCGCTCCTGCTGCTGGCCGGGAGCCTGCTGCTGACCCTGCGGATCACGCGCCGTATCCGCGACGCGCTGGGCCTGCTGGCCGACCAGGGCCGGTCCGGCGCCGTGCTGGCCCTGCCCACGGGGATCCGGGAGATCGCCGAGGTTTCCGCCGCGCTCAGCGTCGCGGCCGTGGAGCGCGAGGCGGTGACCGCCGCCCTGCGGGCCCAGGAAGCCCGCTACCGCGCCCTGGTGGAGGCCAGCAGCGAGCTGGTCTGGATCGCCGATCCCGCGGGCCGGCTCCTGCCGGAAGGGGCCGAGGCCTGGGCGCGCCTCACCGGACTGCCGGTGGAGCGGTTGCGGCGGAGCGGCTGGTTCGAGGCCCTGCACCCGGACGACCGCAGCGTGGCGGATGCGCTCTGGCATGCCTCGCTGGCCAGCCGGCGGCCCTATGTCGGCGAATGGCGCATCCGGCGCGCCCTGCCGGCGGATGCGGGGAAGGTGGAGGCGGGTGGGAAGCAGCGGCTCTATGGCTGGTTCTCGGTCCGGGCGGTGCCGCTTATCGAGGCCGGCGGCCGGGTGCGGGAATGGGTGGGGCTGCTGGAGGATGTGACCGAGGCACGCGCCGCCTCCCGCGCCCTGACCGAGAGCGAAACCCGGCTGCGCCTCGCGGTGGAGGGTGACGGGCTCGGCACCTGGGACCTGGACCTGCGCAAGCAGGAGGGCGCGCTGTCGCCCGTGGCGGCCCAACTGCTCGGCGTCACGGCCCGGGAGGGGCGCATCCTGGCGGCCGACTGGATGACGGCGACCCACCCGGAGGACCGGGACAGGATCGGCGCAGCCTGGCAGGGGATGTCGCGCGAGGGCGATACCTTCGCCGTGGACTTCCGCCCCCTGCGTCCCGCGCGTGATGGCGGCGAGGTCTGGCTCGAGGGCCGTGCCCGCGTGCTGCGCAACGAGGATGGCCGGGCGGTGCGGCTGATCGGGGTCCTGCGCGACATCACCGACCGCATCCGGGCCGCGGAAGCGCTGCGGGAAAGCGAGGCCCGGTTCCGCACCATGGCGGAGGTCATGCCGCAGATCATCTGGACCTGCCAGCCGGATGGACGCTTCGATTACCTGAACAGCCGCTGGTACGAATTCACGGGGCAGGAGCCGGACCGGATCGACAAGGGGACCTTGCGGCGGGTGCTGCATCCCGAGGACTACGAACATTGCCTCGGCCTGTGGCGGCACTGCCTGGAAACCGGGGGGGACTTCGGCATCGAGGCCCGCTTCCTGGGGGCGGACGGCGCCTATCACTGGTTCCTGGTCCGCGCGCTTGCCCAGCGCGATGCCTCCGGCCGCATCCTGCGCTGGCTCGGCTCCAGCACGGGGATCGACGAAATCGTGGCGGCGCGCGAGGACCGCGCGCGGCAGGCGGCGCGGCTGGAGCAGCTGGTCGCGGAACGCACGGCGGCCCTGACCGAAAGCGAGCGCCGCCTGGCGCAGGCGCAGAAGATGGAGGCGCTGGGCCGCCTCGCCGGTGGTGTCGCGCATGACGTGAACAACGTGCTGCAGGCGGTGCTGGGCGGTGCGCGGCTGATGGCGCTGCGGGCCGAAGAGCCGGAAAGCGTTCGGCGCCTCGCCCGCCTGGTCTCGGAGCAGGCGGAACGGGGCGGGGCGGTGACCCGGCGCCTGCTGAGCTTCGCGCGACAGGGCGAGTTGCGCGCGGAGCCGCAGGATGTCGGCCTTCTGCTGACCGGCTTGCGGGAGGTGCTGCTGCACACGCTGGGCGGCCGCGTCTCGATCGCCCTGGCGGTCGATCCGGCCCTGCCGCCGGTCCTCGCCGATCGCGCGCAACTGGAGACGGTGCTGGTCAACCTCACCGCCAATGCCCGGGATGCCATGCCGGATGGCGGCGTGATCCGGCTCTCGGCCGAGGCGCTGGAACTGCCGGGCACGGCCGGGGCTTCGCCCGCGCTGAAGCCGGGGCGCTACCTGTGCCTGCGCGTCGCCGACCACGGCATGGGCATGGCGCCGGAGGTGCTGAATCGCGTCACCGAGCCTTTCTTCACCACCAAGCCGGTGGGGGAGGGCACCGGGCTGGGCCTGGCGATGGCACGCGGCTTCGCGGAGCAGTCCGGCGGAGCGCTGGAGATCGACAGCCGGCTCGGACAGGGCACCGTGATCTCCCTCTGGCTTCCGCAGGCGGAAGGCAGGGTGGAGCAGGACGGCGCGGCGCGCCCGGCCACGCCTGACGCGGCGTGCCGCATCCTGCTTGTGGATGACGAGCCCCTGGTGCGGGACGTGCTGGCCGAAACCCTGTCCGATGCCGGCCACAGCCTCGTCTGCGCCGAAGGGCCCGCCGAGGCCTTGCGGCATCTGCGGGACGGAGAGCGGCCGGACCTGCTGGTCACGGATTTCGCCATGCCGGGCGGCATGACCGGGCTCGACCTGTTGCGGGCCGTCCGTGACATCCTGCCGGGCCTGCCGGCGCTGCTGGTCACGGGCTATGCCGAAAGCGACACCGTGGCCGGCGTGGCCCAGGCTCTGGAAGGCGGGCCGCTGCTGCTGCTCCACAAGCCCGTGTCCGGTGCGATGCTGCTGGAAGCCGTGGCCCAGGCACGGGTGGGAATGGAGCCCGCCCCGGAACAGGGAACGCGTTAAGCGGTGTTGCCGCCAGGATGAATGCAATCCGGGCGCGAGGTTTGTTCGGGTCCTTCTCCCTTCCGGTGTGCCCCTGCTGGCTGCGTGCCGGACGCGGGCCGAATTATCCCCGTTGCCTGCCCCAGCAGTCGCCGCGCACGGAAAATTAAGCGCAGGCGGGCAGAGACTTGCGGCTCTGTGCGTGTGACAGTCGCCCGGCGCGCCATAATGGACGTGCACGAGGAAGCGTCGTCGAAGGGAGTCACCCATTCATGCCTCTACGGCCGCATGCAGGATCCCCGCTCGCGCGTCAGGCGATGGCCTATGTGCTGGCCGGCGGCCGAGGAAGTCGGCTGATGGAGCTGACCGACCGGCGAGCCAAGCCCGCCGTCTATTTCGGCGCCAAGTCGCGGATCATCGACTTCGCCCTGTCGAATGCCATCAATTCCGGCATCCGGCGCATCGGCGTGGCGACGCAGTACAAGGCGCACAGCCTGATCCGCCATCTCCAGCGCGGCTGGAACTTCATGCGGCCGGAACGCAACGAGAGCTTCGACATCCTGCCGGCCAGCCAGCGCGTCTCGGAAAGCGCCTGGTACGCCGGCACCGCCGACGCGGTGTACCAGAACCTCGACATCATCGAGAACTACGGCGTGCGCTACATCGTCCTGCTCGCCGGCGACCATGTCTACAAGATGGACTACGAGAAGATGCTGCGGCAGCACTGCGAGAGCGGTGCCGACGTCACCGTCGGCTGCATCGAAGTCCCGCGCATGGAGGCCACGGGCTTCGGCGTGATGCATGTGGACGAGAACGACCGCATCATCTCCTTTCTGGAGAAGCCCAAGGACCCGCCCGCCATGCCGGACAATCCGGAGATGGCCCTGGCCAGCATGGGCATCTATGTCTTCGAGACCGCCTTCCTCGCCGACCAATTGCGGCGCGACGCGGCGGAGCCGCATTCGGAGCATGACTTCGGCAAGGACATCATCCCCTATCTGGTGAAACACGGCACCGCCGTGGCGCACCGCTTCGCCGAATCCTGCGTCCGCTCCAGCGATCAGGCCGAGGCCTATTGGCGCGATGTCGGCACGGTGGATGCCTACTGGCAGGCGAATGTGGACCTGACGGACGTGGTGCCGGCGCTCGACCTCTATGACCACGAATGGCCGATCTGGACCTACAGCGAGCTGACGCCGCCGGCGAAGTTCGTCCATGACGACGACGACCGGCGCGGCCAGGCCATGGATTCCCTGATCTCGGGCGGCTGCATCGTGTCCGGCACGCTGGTGCGGAAGTCGCTGATCTTCCCCAGCGTGCACGTGCATTCCTATGGCGAGATCGAGAACTCCGTGATCCTTCCCCGTTGCGACATCGGGCGTCATGCGCGCCTGCGCAACGTCGTCATAGACAGCGAGGTCAGAATTCCGGAAGGGCTGGTGGTGGGCGAGGACCCGGAACTGGACGCGCGGCGCTTCCGCCGGACCGACAAGGGCGTCTGCCTGATCACCCAGCCGATGATCGACCGGCTGTCCGACTGATGCCTTCCGTCCTGTCGGTGGCCTCGGAGGCCTATCCGCTGATCAAGACCGGCGGGCTGGCCGATGTCGCGGGCGCCTTGCCGGCAGCCCTGGCGCGGGAGGGCTTCGCCGCCCGCACGCTGCTGCCCGGCTATCCCGCCGTGCTGCGGCGGCTGGAGGACGGGGAGGTCGCGGCGGAACTGCCGGACCTCTTCGGCAGCCCGGCCCGGCTGCTGTCGGGGCGGGCGGGGGAGCTGGAAGTGCTGGCGATCGAGGCGCCGCATCTCTACGGGCGCGAGGGCAACCCCTATGCCGGGCCGGAGGGCGACTGGCCCGACAACGCCCAGCGTTTCGCCGCGCTGGGCCGCGTGGCCGAGCGGCTGGCGCGGGGCCTGCTGCCCGGTTTCACGCCCGATATCGTCCATGCACATGACTGGCAGGCCGGCCTCGCCCCGGCCTATCTGCATTATGGCGAGGGGCGCCGCCCGGGCACCGTGATGACGGTGCACAACCTCGCCTTCCAGGGGCAGTTCCCGCCGCACCTGCTGGCGGAACTGGGCCTGCCGCCGGAAGCCTGGTCGATCGACGGGGTGGAGTATTACGGCGCCATCGGCTTCCTGAAGGCCGGGCTCTACTTCGCCGACCGGATCACCACCGTCTCGCCCAGCTACGCCGCCGAGATCCGTACGCCGGAGGGAGGCATGGGGCTCGACGGCCTGCTGCGCTCGCGCGGGGCGGATGTCTCCGGCATCCTGAACGGCATCGACGAGACGGTCTGGGACCCCGCCGCCGATCTCCTGCTGGCCGAGCCCTATGACCGGAAGCATCCGGAGCGACGGGCCGCGAACAAGGCAGCGTTGCAGGCGGCGATGGGGCTGGAGGTGGATGCCTTGGCGCCGCTGCTGGGCGTGGTCAGCCGGCTGACCTGGCAGAAGGGGATGGACCTCGTCCTCGCCGCCCTGCCGGCGCTGACCGAGGGCGGCATGCAACTCGCCCTGCTCGGCGCGGGCGACAAGACGCTGGAGGAAGGCTTCCTTTCCGCCACCCAGGCCTGGCCTGGACGGGTGGGTGCCGTGCTCGGCTATGACGAGGCCCTGGCGCACCGCATCCAGGCGGGCTGCGACGCGCTGCTGGTGCCCTCGCGCTTCGAGCCTTGCGGCCTCACCCAGCTCTGCGCGCTGCGCTATGGCGCCCTGCCGCTGGTTTCGCGGGTCGGCGGCCTGGCCGACACGGTGATCGACGCCAACGAAGCGGCGCTGGCGGCCGGGGTGGCGAACGGCCTGCAATTCGCGCCCACGACGCGGGAGGCGCTGGAACTGGCCTTTGCCCGCCTCGGCGTCCTGTGGCGCAACCGCGCCACCTGGGAGCGGATGCAGCACAACGCCATGACGGCGGATGTGGGCTGGTCCCGCCCGGCCCGCCAGTACGCGGCGCTGTACCACGAGATCATGCGATAAGCGGGCCGGGGGCGGGACCTCCCGCCTCATCGCGGCGGCGTGTCCCAGATATCCTCGGCATATTCGCGGATCGTGCGGTCGGAGGAGAACCAGGCGACATGGGCGGTGTTCAGCACCGCGCTGCGCCACCAGGACTCCGGCTCGCGCCAGCGGGCCGCGACCTCGCGCTGCGTGGCGTCGTAGCTGTCGAAATCCGCCGTCACCAGGAAGCGGTCGTCGTTCAGCAGCCCGTCCACCAGCCCGGCATAGCGGTCCGGTTCGTCCGGAGAGAAGACGCCGCCGCGGATGGCATCGAGGACCTGCGACAGGGCGGGAGAGGCCGCCACCGCCTCGCGGGCGTCGTAGCCGGCGGCCTTCTTCCGTGTCACCTGATCGGCGGTCAGGCCGAAGATGAAGATGTTCTCCGCGCCGACATGCTCGCGGATCTCGACATTGGCGCCGTCCAGCGTGCCGATGGTCAGCGCGCCGTTCAGCGCCAGCTTCATGTTGCCGGTGCCCGAGGCCTCCAGCCCGGCGGTGGAGATCTGCTCCGACAGGTCGGCCGCGGGGATGATCGCCTCGGCGAGGGAAACGTTGTAGTTCGGCAGGAAGGCGATCCTGAGCATGCCGTTCAGGGTGGGATCGTTGTTGACCACGCGCGCCACGTCATGCGCCAGCCGGATGATCAGCTTGGCCTGCCAGTAGCTGGCCGCCGCCTTGCCGCCGAAGATCTTCACCCGCGGCACCCATTCGTTCATCGGCCGTGCCCGCATGGCGTTGTAGAGCGCCACCGCCTGCAGGATGTTCAGGAGCTGGCGCTTGTATTCGTGGATGCGCTTGATCTGCACGTCGAACAGCGCGTCGGGATCGACGGCGAGACCGATCCGGTCGTGGATGAGGCGGGTGAGCTTCTCCTTGGCGACACGGCGCTGCGCGGCGAAGCGGCGGCGGAACTCCGCCTCCTCCGCATGCGGCACCAGCCCGGCGAGCTTCTCCGGATTGTCGAGCACCTCCTCCCCCAGCGTGTCCACCAGGAGCCTGGTCAGGCCGGGATTGGCGCGCAGCAGCCAGCGGCGGAAGGTGATGCCGTTGGTCTTGTTGGTGATGCGGCCGGGGCAGACGCGGTTCAGGTCGGCGAAGACCGTGTCCTTCATCAACTGCGTGTGCAGCGCCGAGACGCCGTTGATCCGGTGCGACCCGATGAAGGCGAGATGGCCCATGCGCACGCGGCGGCCGTGTTCCTCGTCGATGATGGAGACGGCGGCGAGCAGGCGGTCGTCCGCGCCCTGCTCCTTCCGCACGGTGTCGAGGTGCCGGGCGTTGATCATGTAGATGATCTGCATGTTGCGTGGCAGCAGGCGTTCGAGCAGCGAGACCGGCCAGGTCTCCAGCGCCTCCGGCATCAGCGTGTGGTTGGTGTAGGAGGTGACGGCGCGGGTGATGTCCCAGGCCAGGTCCCATTCCATGTGGTGGATGTCGACCAGCAGGCGCATCAGCTCCGACACGCCGATCGCCGGATGCGTGTCGTTCAGCTGCACCGCGACCTTGTCGGCGAGATTGTCCAGCCGGTCGAACTCCGCCACGTGGCGGCGCAGCACGTCCTGCAGCGAGGCCGAGGCGAAGAAGTATTCCTGGCGCAGGCGCAGCTCCTGCCCGGCCGGGGTCTCGTCGCCCGGGTAGAGCACGCGGGAGATGGATTCCGCCCTGATCCGCTCAGCCTGCGCGCCCAGATGGTCGCCATGATTGAAGGCGGCGAGGTGCAGCGGGTCGCTGGCCCGGGCCGACCAGAGGCGCAGCGTGTTGATGCGCTTGCCGCGCCAGCCGGTGACGGGCGTGTCGTAGGGGATGGCGCGCACCGTCTCCCCGGGATGCCAGACGAGCCGCCCGCCATCCACCGCCACGTGGCCGCCGAAGCCGACCTTGTAGCGCAGGTTGGCGCGCTCGAACTCCCAGGGATTGCCGAGGGAGAGCCAGTCCTCCGGCAGTTCGTGCTGGGTGCCGTCGGCGGGGATCACCTGCCGGAACAGCCCGTGCTCGTAGCGGATGCCGTAGCCGAAGGCGGGGATGCCGAGGCTTGCCAGGCTTTCCATGAAGCAGGCGGCCAGCCGGCCGAGCCCGCCATTGCCCAGGGCCGCGTCCATCTCCTGTGCGGCGATGGCATCGAGATCCACGCCGAGGCCCGACAGGGCCTCCCGCGCCGTCTCGGTGATCCGCAGGTTGCCCAGCGTGTCCGCCAGCAGCCGGCCGATCAGGAACTCCATCGAGAGGTAGCAGACCCGCTTGTCGCCCCGGGCCAGCGTGTCGGCATTCGAGGAGCGCCAGTGGTCCATCACCAGGTCGCGCGTCGCCAGGGCGGTGGCCAGGAACCAGTCCCGCTTGCTTGCCCGTTCCGGCGAGCCGCCGACCTGATACGTCAGCCGGTCGAGGATCCTCTGGCGGAAGGTCTCCGGCGAGACCGCGCCTTCGGTCGCCTCGCGGGCGGGGGCGGGCAGGTCGGTGATGTTCACGCGGGCATGTCCTCCTGGAAGGGCGGAAGCGGGGAGATCTGGGCCCATCCTCTCGCGCCTCGCGAGCGGTTCCAAGGCTTCTTGTCATGGTTGTGCGGATAGGCGCCCGTTACGTCCAGGGAAAAAACCGGCCGGGCAAGGCGCCCGGCCTGGTTTCGGATCGCTTCGTGGAACTCAACCAAGGGAGAGCAGTGCGACCGGGAGCCGCGCGAGCAGGGTGGCGGCGCGGAGCGAGCCATCCGGGGCTGGCACCTCTCCGCCGTTCAGCACGTCGGTGAGCGCCCCCGGCATGTCCGGCGGCAGGAGGATGGCGGTGTCGCCCCAGGCCTCGGCGGGGACCAGGGGCTGCCCCGCCTCGCCCAGCAGGGCCGCCGGCAGGCGCGTGACCACCGTGATCGCCGCTTGGCCTCCCCGGCGCCGGGCGAAGGCCAGGAGGTGCGCCGCCTTCGCGCCCTGGATCTCCAGGGGCAGGTAGTCGCCCTCCGCGAAGAGCTCCGGCCGCTGGGCGCGGAGCGCCAGGGCGCGGGCGATCACTGCCTGCTTCACCCGCCCGTCCTTCCAGTGGGAAAGGAGGCCGGCGGGGGACTCGCCCGCCTCCAGCGCCGCCCGCCGGGCGGGGAAGTCCACCGGGCGGCGGTTGTCCGGGTCCACCAGGGAGAAGTCCCAGAACTCCGTGCCCTGGTACAGGTCCGGGATGCCGGGGGAGGTGCAGCGGATCAGCGTCTGCGCCAGCCCGTTCACCGCCCCGGCGGGGGCGAGGCGCAGGGCGAAGCCGGCGATCTCCTTCCGCATGTGGCTGGCGCGGTCGGCGGCCAGGATGTTGCGCAGGAAGTCCTGGCACGCGGATTCATAGGCCTCGTTCGGCACGGCCCATTCCGAGCGGCGCTTGCCTTCGCGCAGGGCCTTCTCCTGCCAGGCGGCGACGCGCTGGATGAGGTCCTGCACGCCCTGCTCGTCCGCGGAGTCGAGATCCAGCGGCCAGGCGCCGACCAGGGTCTGGTAGAGCATCAGCTCGTCCACCGCGTCCGGCGCCGGGGTGCCGTCCACCTCGCGCTTCAGGCTGTTGTTCAGGCGGGTCCAGCGGGTCAGCGCCGTGGCCCATTCCTCCGGCAGCTCCGAGATGACCGCGAGACGGATGCGGTTGTCCTCGCCGCGCTTGTGGTCGTGGGTGGCGGTGGCGAGCATCTCCCGCGGGAAGTGGCGCGCGCGTTCCCGGCACATGGCGTGGAAGGAGGCGGGGCTTTCGGTGAGGTGGCCGGGTTCGGAGCCGACCTCGTTGCGCGAGATCAGGCGGCCGTAGCGGTAGAAGGCGGTGTCCTCGACCGACTTGGCGGCGACGGGGGCGGAGAGCTGCTGGAAGCGCACCGCGGCGCGCAGGCGCTGGCGGCGGCCGGCGATGGGCAGGCTGCGCGGCACCTCGCCGCCGAGCCAGCCATCGAGCAGGTCGAGCAGGGGACGCTCGGTGGCGCGCACGGTGCGGCGGGCGCCGGCGAGCGCCCATTCCAGCGTGCGCTCGTCCTCCTCGTTGCGGCCGGCCATGGAGACGTAGGTGCGGTAGACGGGGAAATGCGCCAGGACCTCGGAGATGGCGCGGCGGATCGCGGTGAGGGTGAAGTCGCGCGTGGCGAGGTCGGTCTGGGCGATGCGGTGCAGGGCGGTGGCGGTGCCGTTCAGCTCGGAGGCCAGGTTCTCGCGCAGGATCTGGCGGCGGGCCTCGCGGGCCTCGTCCTCGAAGCGGGGGGAGCGGGCGGTGAGGTCGGCCCAGAGCCGGGTCAGGCGTTCCTCGCCGGCCGGGTCGTGGAGGAGGCCCGCGACCTCGTCCATGAAGTTGTAGCCGGTGGTACCGTCCACCATCCAGTCCTGGCGCAGGCGCTCGTGCGGGGCGAGGATCTTCTCGACCAGCAGGAGCGGCTCCCCCTTTGGCGCGGTGGTAGGGCGGTGGCGGCCGGCGGCGCGCAGGCGGCGGCGGAGCTTGCGGCAATAGGCGCGCGGGTCGGCGAGGCCGTCCACATGGTCCACGCGCACGCCGTCGATCGCGCCCTCTGCATAGAGCTTCAGGATCAGCTCGTGCGTGGCCTCGAAGACCTCGGGGACCTCCTGGCGCAAGCCGCCCAGGCTGGTGACGTCGAAGAAGCGGCGCCAGTTGATCTCGTCGGTGGCGGCGCGCCACCAGGCGAGGCGGTAGTTCTGCGCCTCCAGCAGATGGTGCAGGCGGGTGCGGCTCTCGGGTTGCTTCGGGTCGAAGGCGGCGAGGACGGATGCGATCCTGGCCTGTCCACCTGGTTCCTTCGCGAAGCGGGCGAGGACGTCCAGCGCCACGCCGGCGGCGGCGCGCATGGCCTCCGCGCTCCCCGGCTGTGCGATGCCGGCGAAGACCTGGGCGATGCCGTCGAGCGAGGCGTCGCCGGTGGCGCGCAGGATCGTCGCATAGGTGGCGGGGGCGATGGGGAAGCGGTGCTCGAAATACTCGGCGTAGATCTTGCCGCTTTCCGGCTCGAAATGCAGGGCGAGGTCGCCCGATTCCAGCACGGTGCCATAGGGGCCGCCGAGGAAGGGGGCGAGGAGCTTGTCCTTCAGCGCCGGGTCGGCGGGGTTCCAGTCGATGTCGAAGAAGCTGGCGAAGGGCGAGCGCGGGCCCCATTCCAGCACGTCCAGCCACCAGCCGTTGTCGGCGCCGCCCACGCCCATGTGGTTGGGCACGATGTCGAGGATGAGGCCCATGTCCGCCGCGTGCAGGGCGGCGACGAGGCGTTGCAGGGCTTCCTCTCCCCCGACCTCCGGGTTGATTCGGGTGGGGTCCACGATGTCGTAGCCGTGGGTGGAGCCGGGGCGCGCCTTGAGCAGCGGCGAGGCGTAGAGGTGGCTGATGCCGAGCGCCTTGTAATAGGGCACCAGCGGCACCGCGTCGTCCAGCGTGAAGTCCTTGTGGAACTGCAGACGCGCCGTCGCACGCGGGGTTTCGGGGATCACTGTTTCGGCTCTCCGTGCTCAGGGCCGCGCCGGGGGCGCAAGGCTCGTTGCCGCGCACAACGCGCCAGGGGGGCGGGTGGTGGCAGGGCGGGGACGGAAAGCCGGATCTGTGGTTCCGGGGGCGCGGTTTTCCCGGAGGGAGGGGCGGCGGGGTCATGGCCAGGCGTGGCGCAGGCGGTTGGGCAGGCGCGCGCGGCCGGCGGCGGTGCGGTGGAGGGCGCGCAACGTCCGGAGCAGGACAAGGTAGGGGCCGATAGTGCCGTAGGCGCCTGTGAAGACGGGGATTTTGGCGTGGGCGAGGGTTTCGGACAAATCGGGATCGGGCAGCAGCCAGGGCGGGCCGGGGAGGGCGGAGCGGAGCCCCAGGCGGCGGGCGAGCAGGACCAGGCGGAAGCCCAGGATGCGGTGGGCGCGGCGGGCGGCGCGGCAGATCCGGTGCTCGATGGCGCGGAGCGGGTGGGTGGGGGCGGCGGTGGCCAGAGCCTTGAGGAGGTGTTCCCAGAGGCCGGCATGGGTGAGGCGGCGGAAATGGC
>NZ_BDLP01000100.1:0-12905 GCF_001950415.1 Roseomonas sp. TAS13 | reverse complement strand
TCGCCTTACGGTGGAGCTGTGCGTAGATGTGATCAAGAGACAGCCTATCCGCCAGGACCCTGAGGGTCCTGGACCTCCCGTTCGCTGGCGCTCGCTGATGCCGGATCTCGCCGGAGAGCATGGCTCTCCGGCAGGCTGCCGGTGCCACCCACACGGACAGGGTGCCTTTCTTCCTTTCGGCAGCCCCGCGCTGCCACCTGCTCCCAGGGATCAGGGCGAAGACTGACGACAACCACCAGAACCCACGAAAGCCCGGGGTCCGGGGACCGGCTTCGGTCCCCGGCGGAGAGGGGGTCCGGCGGGAGAGGCGGCGCCTCTCCCCCGGAGCGCAACGCCCAACGCGGCCGTCCGGACCTGCGCCGCAGGAGCCGTGTGGCGGGGGCCCGGCTTCCGGCACATGCCACCTTCCCGGTCACGGACCCTCTTCCCCGGGACCCGAAGCGTGCTAGACGCCGCGCTTCGCCCGGCCGGACCCCATGGTTTCCGGCGGGCACCGGAACTCCACTCATCGCCGTGTGAGCCGCCGTGATTTCCGTTCCGCCGGAAACGGGAACCGCTGTAGCCATGCGTCGAGGCACCAAGAGGACAGCAGGGCATGGCAGGCGAGCATCAGGAGCCGCAACGCGAGACTCATGGCGAGCGGCCCCATGATCGCCACGCGGGGGATCGCCAGGCGGGGGATCGCCAGGCGGACCGCCGGGGGCAGAAGGGCGGCCGTCCCGGGGGGCGGCACGGCCACCGCAAGCCCAAGGGCCGGCCGCTGGATGGCTGGCTGATCATCGACAAGCCTTCGGGCATCGGCAGCACCGAGGTGGTGAACCGCGTCAAGCGTGCCTTCAACGCGCAGAAGGCCGGGCATGGCGGGACGCTGGACCCGCTGGCGACCGGGCTGCTGCCGGTGGCCTTCGGCTCGGCCACCAAGACCGTCCCCTATGTGATGGACGGCACCAAGGCCTATCACTTCACGCTGCGCTTCGGCGAGGCGCGCGACACGGACGATGCCGATGGTCAGGTGACCGCGACCAGCGACCTCCGTCCGACGGACGAGGAGATCCGGGCCGCCTTGCCGCAGTTCCGCGGCGAGATCATGCAGGTGCCGCCGGCCTATTCCGCCATCAAGGTGGACGGGCAGCGCGCCTATGACCTGGCGCGCGAGGGCGCGGCCCCGGTGCTGATGCCGCGCCCGGCCCGGGTGGACAAGTTCGAGCTGATCGACCGCCCCGATACCGACACGGCGATCTTCGCGGTGGAGAGCGGCAAGGGCGTCTACATGCGCTCGCTCGCCCGCGACCTCGCCCGCGCGGTGGGCACGGTCGGGCATATCGCGACGCTGCGCCGCCTGCGCGTGGGTCCCTTCCGTGAGTCGCATGCGGTTTCGCTTGACAGCGTGACCGTTACGGGCGATGCCCCGCCCCCTTCCCCGGATCTTCTTCTTCCCGTCATGACCGCGCTGGCCGACATCCCGGCTCTGGCCGTGACCGAAGCGGAGGCCGCCCGCCTTTCCTTCGGCCAGGACATCTCCCTGGTCGAGTTCATGGGTCGGGTTCCCGACGGCGCCAACCTCGAAGGGGGTCTGGTGCGCGTGGTGACGGGGGGGCGCCTGGTGGGGCTGGCAATGCTCAAGGACGGTCTCGTCCGTCCCGAGCGCTGGCTGATCCGGAGCGAACCCGTCCACGACCAGACAGAAGGTTGAACCGATGTCGATCACTGCCGAGCGCCGCACCGCGCTGATTTCCGAATACGCCACGAAGCCCGGTGACACGGGTTCCCCCGAGGTCCAGGTCGCGATCCTGTCGGAGCGCATCTCCAACCTCACGGAGCACCTGAAGACCCACGCCAAGGACTTCCACAGCCGCCGTGGCCTGCT
Source organism: Roseomonas sp. TAS13 (assembly GCF_001950415.1). Classification (NCBI taxonomy): domain Bacteria; kingdom Pseudomonadati; phylum Pseudomonadota; class Alphaproteobacteria; order Acetobacterales; family Roseomonadaceae; genus Roseomonas; species Roseomonas sp. TAS13. The sequence continues at coordinate 11,038 of NZ_BDLP01000100.1, read as the reverse complement.
GGTCCTGGTTGGCCAGCGCCGTGGCCTGCTGGACTATGTGAAGCGCAAGGACCAGACTCGCTACGAGACCCTGATCGGCCGTCTCGGCCTGCGCCGCTGAGGAATTCCCGCGGAGGGCCGCTCCGGCGGCCTTCCGCGGGCCTCCTTTCTCCCTGGGCCCCTTCCGAAGCCCGGCCCCTGCTTCCCGCCCTCAGGCTTCCCGCACGGACAGCACGCGCTTCTCCGGCCTGGGTTCGAGCCCGGTGAACGGCGCCGGAACGCCCGGCAGCCAGACCCTGAAGCTGGCCCCCTCCCCCACCGCGCTCTCGATCGCCAGCCGCCCGCGATGGCGGTTGACCACGTGCTTGACGATGGCCAGCCCCAGCCCGGTGCCGCCGACATGGCGCGAGCGGCCCTTGTCCACCCGGTAGAAACGCTCGGTCAGGCGCGGGATGTGCTCGCGCGCGATCCCTGGCCCGTCATCCGCCACCCGCAGGAACACGCCGCCCTCCGCCGCGCCGGTCGCGACGCGCACCTCGCCGCCCTCCCGGCCATAGCGCACGGCGTTCTCGACGAGGTTGCGCAGCACCTGGGCCAGCTGGTCCTGGTCGGCGGGCCGGGCCAGGGCGGGCTCCAGATCCAGCCGCAGCCTCGTCCTGCGCTGCGCCAGGATCGGCGCCAGCGCCTCCGTCTCGGCCCGCGCCAGCACCACCAGATCCACCTGCCCCGCCGGCGGCTGGTGCTCGGAGATCTCGATCCGCGTCAGGCCCAGCAGGTCGTCGATCAGGCGCCGCATGCGCTCCGCCTGTTCCGCCATGATGCCCAGGAAGTGGCGCCGCGCCTCGGCGTCGTCCTCGGCGGGGCCGCGCAGGGTCTCGATGAAGCCGATCAGGCTGGCCAGCGGCGTGCGCAGTTCGTGGCTGGCATTGGCGACGAAATCCGCCCGCATCCGCTCCACCGCCCGGTCCCGCGTCCGGTCGGAGAGCAGGATCAGCAGCCGCCCGCCATCGGAGAGCGGCGGGTCGAGCGGGATCACCTGTGCCACCAGATCCCGGAAGACCGGCGCCGGAAGGGTCAGGTCGCTGGCCTGCGGCGCCCCGTCCAGCAGGGCACGGTCCACCGCCCCGGCCAGCATCGGGTGGCGCAGCAGGGCCCAGAGGTCGCCCGGCATCTGGTCGCCGGCGCTGCTGCCGAACAGCCTCCGGGCGGCGGCATTGGCCCGCAGCGGCTGCCGGTCCGCGCCCAGGACCAGGAGCGGGTCCGGCAACGCCTCCACGATCACCGCATCCGCCGCGCGCAGCCGCCCCACCAGCGCGCCGCTCTCGGCCAGGTCGCGCGTCAGGCGGTCGAGCGCCTCGGCGACCTCCCGCAACAGGCGCATCGGCGGCAGGGAGAGGACCGTGCCGGAGGCGGCGGCGCGCAGCGCCTCGGCCAGCCGGTCGAGCATCCAGAGCGCGGCCCCGGCCAGGATGGCGGAAGCCCCGGCGGTGAGCAGCAGGGACCAGGTGACCGGCGTCCAGCCCGCCGCGCCGGACAGGCCCATCAGCAGCAGGCACAGCGCGGGCACGCCGCCGATCGCGCAAGCCAGGAGGAACTGCCTGATCATCGGTCCGGACCTGCTTTCGCCACTCGTGGCCTGAACGGGTTTCGCCGCGGCCGGGCGGAACGGCACGCGTCCGCTCCGGCCATCCCGCCAGATTGGGGCTTCCACCGCGCATGGCCCAGGTCCGATATTTGAACATCCGGCGAAATCTGTAGCCAGCCCGGCCAGAGCGATTGACCTGCCCGGAAAGGGAACGATGGGCCATCGCCTCCGGGCCCGACCGGCCGTCCCGCGCCGGCGCGATGCTATCCCTGTGCGCGCAGCAGCATGCCGAAGAGGTCGCGCGGCTCGTCCGGATCGGCCAGGAGGTCGAGCTCCTCGAAGAAGCCCGTGCCCGCGATGCGTTCGCGGACGTAGCGCAGGGCGGAGAAGTCCTCGATGGCGAAGCCGACGGAATCGAAGAGCGTGATCTGGTCGGCGCCGCGGCGGCCCTCGGCATGGCCGGCGATCACCCGCCAGAGCTCCGTCACCGGATGGTCGGGGGCGAGCTGCTGGATCTCGCCCTCGATGCGCGTCTGCGGCGAGTACTCCACGAAGATGTCCGAGCGCAGGAGGATGTCGGGATGCAGCTCGGTCTTGCCCGGGCAGTCGCCGCCGACGCCGTTGATATGGATGCCGCGCCCGACGAGGTTGTCGGTCAGGATGGTGGCGTTCTGCTTGTCCGCCGTCACGGTTGTGACGATCTGCGCGCCCTGCACCGCCTCCGCCGCGCTGCCGCAGGCGGTGATGTCGAAGCCGAGGCCGGCGAGGTTGCGGATGCACTTCTCCGTGGCGGCGCGGTCGATGTCGTGGAGGCGGAGCCGGTCGATGCCCAGCATGGTCCGGAAGGCCATGGCCTGGAACTCCGCCTGGGCGCCGTTGCCGATCACCGCCATCACCCGCGCATCCTTCGGCGCCAGGTACTTCGCCGCGAGGGCCGAGGTGGCGGCGGTGCGCAGCGCCGTCAGGATGGTCATCTCCGTCAGCAGCATCGGATAGCCGTTGCCGACATCGGCCAGCACGCCGAAGGCGGTGACGGTCTGCCGCCCCTGCCGCGTGTTCCTGGGATGGCCGTTGACATACTTGAAGCCATAGGTGGTGCCGTCGCTGGTGGGCATCAGCTCGATCACCCCCTCGGCACTGTGCGAGGCGATGCGCGGCGTCTTGTCGAACAGCTCCCAGCGGCGGAAATCCTCCTCGATCGCCGCGGCCAGCCCGGTCAGGAAGCGCTCGATGCCGATAGCCAGCACCAGCTTCATCATGTTGTCCACGCTGACGAAGGGGACGATGTTGAGCCTGCCCTGCATGCTCAGAAGCTCCGCGTGGGGCGGTCGAAGATGCTGCGGCCCAGCAGGCTGGCGGCGAGGTCCACCATCAGCAGCGCGGTGCGGCCGCGTTCGTCGAGGAAGGGGTTCAGCTCCACGAGGTCGAGACTGCGGGCCAGCCCGCTGTCATGGACCATCTCCATGATCAGGTGCGCCTCGCGGAAGGTGGCGCCGCCGGGCACGGTGGTGCCCACGGCGGGCGCGATGGAGGGGTCGAGGAAATCGACATCCAGGCTGACATGCAGGATGCCGCCGGCGGCCTCGGCACGTTCCAGGAAGGCGCGCAGCGGTGCCGCCACGCCGGATTCGTCGAGCGCGCGCATGTCGTGCACGGTGACGCCCGCCTCGCGCAGCGCCGCGCGCTCCGCCGGATCGACGCTGCGCAGGCCGATCATGCAGACGTTGCGCGGATCGACCGGCGCCCGCAGTGGCGGCATGTGCGCCGCGAAGCCCGGGCGCCCCGTGGCATAGGCCATGCCGACGCCGTGCAGGTTGCCGCTGACCGTGCTGTCCAGCGTGTGGAAATCCGGATGCGCGTCGAGCCACAGGACGAAGAGCGGGCGCCCTTCCAGGGCGGCACGGCGGCTCATGCCGGCGATGGTGCCGGCGGACAGGCTGTGGTCCCCGCCCAGGAAGACCGCGAAGCCCTCGCCGCCCGCCGCGAAGGCCGCCTCGTCCAGCGCCGCCGTCCAGGCCGCGATCTCCGGCAGGTGGCGGATCGCCGGGTTGGGATGCGGCTCCACTGCGAAGGCGGGCGGCACGAGGTTGCCGTTGTCGCGCACGGCATAGCCCAGCTCCGCCAGGGCCGCGGCGATGCCGGCGACGCGGAAGGCGCTGGGACCCATCTCGCAGCCCGGGCGGCTGGCGCCCTCATCGACCGCCGCGCCGGTCAGAACGCAAATCCTGCTCGAATCCGTCACGCCCGCCCCACTCATCTGGATCATGGACTGTACCACCCCTGCCTAGGCGATCGCGCCGGCGGACCGAACCCCGCAGCCTGTCGGAATGCGCGGATCGCCCGTGCGGAATGACAGGGCTCTCCGGGCAGATTGCCATCCGCGCCGCGCGATGGGATGGGCCTGCGGTGAAGAATCCATGACAGGCGCCGGACCAGCCGGGGGGTCTTCAGCCGAAGCTGGGGGCCGTTCGTGCAGGGCCTCGACAGCGGCGGGGCGGCCGTGCGCTACCCCGGCGGCGTGCGGCAGGACGCCCCGCCCGGCGACATGGCTGCCGAAGGGGCCGGACACAGGCGGCGCCATTCACATCAGGCGGGCTGAGGCAGCCTTTCGATCAGCTTGTCGAGGGTGATGGGATAGTCGCGCACGCGGATGCCGGTGGCGTTGTGAATGGCATTAGCCACCGCCGCGCCGACGCCGCAGAGGCCGAGCTCGCCCACGCCCTTGGCCTTCATGGGCGAGGACATCGGGTCGGCCTCGTCCAGGAAGACCACCTCCTGGTGCGGAATGTCGGCATGGACAGGCACCTCATAGGTGGCGAGGTCGTGGTTGACGAAGAAGCCGCGCCTCCTGTCCACCTCCAGCGCCTCCATCAGCGCCGCGCCCACACCCATGGTCATGGCGCCGATCACCTGGGAGCGGGCGGATTTCGGGTTGAGGATACGGCCCGCCGCGCAGACCGCGAGCATCCGGCGGATGCGCGTCTCGCCCGTCACGGCATCGACGCCGACCTCGACGAAATGCCCGGCGAAGGTCGATTGCTGGTAGCGCTTGCCGAGATCGCCGTACTCGATCGCATCTTCGGCCACCAGTTCGCCATCCCGCGCCGCGTCGGACAGCGGCACGCTGCGGTTGCCCGCGCGCACCGCGCCATCGGCGAAGACAGCCTCCGCGGTGTTGAAGCCCGCTTTGCGCGCCACTTCCTCCCGCAGCTTGACGCAGGCGGCGTAGACACCCGCCGTGGCGTTGTTGGCGCCCCACTGCCCGCCCGAGCCGGCCGAGACCGGAAAGCTGGAATCGCCCAGGCGGACCGTCACCTCGCCGACCGGAACCCCCATCATCTCGGCTGCGGTCTGCGCCATGATGGTGTAGCTGCCCGTGCCGATATCGGTCATGTCGCTCTCGACCGTCACCCGGCCCTGGCGGTCCAGCCGCACGCGGGCGCCGGACTTGGTCAGCAGGTTGTTGCGGAACCCGGCCGCCACGCCCATCCCGAGCAGCCATCGTCCCTCACGCCGCTGCCCGGGCCGGGGGTCGCGCCGGTTCCAGCCGAAGCGTTCCGCCCCCAGCCGCAGGCATTCGACCAACTGCCGTTGCGAGAAGGGCCGGTGGGGATCGGCCGGATCGACCTGGGTATCGTTGCGGATCCGGAACTCGATGGGATCGAGGCCGAGCTTCTCCGCCATCTCGTCCATGGCGATCTCCAGCGCCATCAGCCCGGGCGCCTCCCCGGGCGCGCGCATGGCATTGCCTTCCGGCAGGTCGAGCCGCGCCAGCCGCAGCCCGGTCAGCCGGTTGGCGCCGGCATAGAGCAGTTCCGTCTGCTGGACCGCCTCCTCCGGCTTGCCGTCCGGCAGGTTGCCCGACCAGCTTTCATGGCCGATGGCGGTGATCTTCCCGTCTCGCGCCGCGCCAATGCGGATGCGCTGGATGGTCGCCGGCCGGTGGGTGGTGTTGTTGGCAACCAGCGGCCGTTGCAGCGCCACCTTCACCGGCCGCTTCGCCTCCCGCGCGCCCAGCACGGCCAGCAGCGTGTCGGCGCGCAGGAAGAGCTTGCCGCCGAAGCCACCGCCGATGAAGGGCGAGCGCAGCCGCACCTTCTCCTTCGGGATGTCGAGGGTCTTGGCCAGGTCGCCGGCGGTCCAGGCGATCATCTGGTTCGACAGCCAGACATCCACGTGGTCCCCATCCCAGGCGGCGATGGTGGCGTGCGGCTCCATCATCGCGTGCGACTGGTCCGGCGTGCTGTAGGTCTCGTCGAGCCGGACGGGCGCCTCGGCAAAGGCGCTTGCGAAATCCCCCACCGCCTTGTCGGGGGAATCCTCCGAGGGGCCGATCCCGGCCGCCTTGGCGGCGGCGAGGTCGAAATGCCCCTCCGACACCTCGTAGTCCACCCGCACCAGGGCCGCCGCGGCCCGTGCCTGCTCGAAGCTTTCCGCCACGACCAGGGCGATGGCCTGGTGGTAGTGCTCGACCTCCGGCCCGCCCAGCAGGCGGGCGGTGTTCATGGCGCCCTTGCCGAGCCGCCCCGCATTCCCATGCGTGACGATGGCCAGCACGCCCGGCGCGGCCCGCGCTGCCGACAGGTCCATGGCGCGTATGCGGCCGGCGGCGATGGCGCTGCCCACGACATAGCCATAGGCCGGGTCCGGCACCACGTCGTGGTGCTCATAGGCATAGGGCGCACGGCCGGTGGTCTTCAGCGGGCCGTCGATGCGGTCCAGCGGCTGGCCGACGACCTTGAGCTGGTCGATCGGGTTGGTGGTGGCCGGGGTGTCGAAGCGCATCGTTCAGGCCCTCGCTTCCGCCAGCACCGCGGCGAGCGTGCGCTCCGCCAGCGGCAGCTTGAAGGCATTGTCATGGGTGGTCCTGGCCCCGGCGAGCAGCGCCTCGGAGGCCCGCTTCGCGCCGTGCGGCAGTTCGGCCTCCGCCGCCTCGACGCGCCAGGGCCTGTGCGCCACGCCGCCGAGCGCGACGCGCCCGCTGCCGTCACGCTGCACGATGGCCGCCACCGAGACCAGCGCGAAGGCATAGGAGGCGCGGTCGCGCACCTTGCGATAGACCTGCACCCCGCCCGCCGGCGGCGGCAGGACCACGGCGGTGATCAGCTCGCCCGGCTCCAGCACCGTCTCGACCTGCGGCGTGTCGCCGGGCAGGCGGTGGAAATCGGCGATGGGGATCTGCCGGGCGGAGCCGTCGGGGCGCGCCGTCTCCACCACGGCATCGAGCACGCGCATGGCCACCGCCATGTCGCTCGGATGCGTGGCGATGCAGGCATCACTGACGCCCAGCACGGCGTTGTGGCGGCTGAAGCCGCCGATGGCGGAGCAGCCGCTGCCGGGGTGGCGTTTGTTGCAGGGCTGGTCGGTGTCGTAGAAATAGGGGCAGCGCGTGCGCTGGAGCAGGTTGCCCGCCGTGGTGGCCTTGTTGCGCAACTGCCCCGAGGCCCCGGAGACCAGCGCCCGGGTCAGCACGGCATAGTCGCGCCGCACCCGCGCATCCGCCGCCAGGTCGGTGTTGCGCACAAGCGCCCCGATGCGCAGGCCCCCTTCCGGCGTCGGCTCGATCCGGTCCAGGCCGAGGCGGTTCACGTCGATCAGATGGGCCGGGGTCTCGATCTGCAGCTTCATCAGGTCGAGCAGGTTGGTGCCGCCGGCGATGAACTTCGCCCCGGGATGGCCGGCCGCCGCGGCGGCCGCGGCGGCGGGGGTCGCCGCCCGCTCATAGGTGAAAGGCTTCACGTGCGCTCTCCCGCCACCTCGGTGATGGCCTCGACGATGTTGGAATAGGCGCCGCAGCGGCAGATATTGCCGCTCATCCGCTCACGGATCTCCTCGTCGCCCAGCTTCGGCGGCGCGCCGAGGTCGCCGGTCACATGGCTGGGGATGCCCGCCTTGATCTCCTCCAGCACCGCGACCGAGGAGCAGATCTGCCCCGGGGTGCAGTAGCCGCACTGGTAGCCATCATGCCTGACGAAGGCCGACTGCATCGGGTGCAGCCTTTCCGGCGATCCCAGCCCCTCGATCGTGGTGATGCTGTCGCCCTCATGCATCACGGCCAGCGTCAGGCAGGCATTGATCCGCCGCCCCTCCACCAGCACCGTGCAGGCGCCGCACTGGCCGTGGTCGCATCCCTTCTTGCTGCCCGTCAGGTGCAGGTGCTCGCGCAACGCATCCAGCAGTGTCGTCCGCGTGTCGAGTTCGACCTGCCGGGCCTCGCCATTGACGGTGAAAGAGACGCTGGCCATGGCAGGGTTCTCCGGATGCCGGGGGAAGGCGGCGGATGGAACGGGCTGGGACGGCGCCGCATGTCCGGCCGCCATGCCTGCGGCCGAGACGGCGGCCGTGCCGATCAGCAGGCCGCGCCGCGGCAAACGCGGGTCATGAAGAGGTGGCATCGTCCTTACCTCCATGCGGGAACGGGGCAGGTGACGCCGGATCGGCCGCCGGCAAGGTCATGGCCGGGCAAACATCCGTGACCAGGGCCACCGCATGGCAAGGCGTGCCGGCATGCCCCCGATGGCATGCCCCGCCTGGCCACACCGAGGCAGAACGCCGCCGGGCGTGCAAGGCTGCGGCCCGGATGCGATTTCGATGGAAAGGTTGCTATTCCCCGTCGGCGATCCGCAGCAGGTAGCGGCCGTAGGTGCTCTTCTCCAGCCGGTGCCCCAGGGCGCGGAGCTGCCCGGCATCGATCCAGCCGAGGTTGAAGGCGACCTCCTCCGGGCAGGCGATCTTGAAGCCCTGGCGCTTCTCCAGAGCGCGCATGAACTCCGCCGCCTCCAGCAGCGTGTCCGGCGTGCCCGTGTCCAGCCAGGCGAAGCCGCGCCCCATCAGCTCCACCTCCAGCCGCCCGCGTTCCAGATAGGCGCGGTTGACGTCGGTGATCTCCAGCTCCCCGCGCGGCGAGGGCTTCAGCCCGCGCGCGATCTCCACCACGTCGCCGTCATAGACATAGAGCCCGGTGACCGCCCAGTTGGAGCGGGGCTTCGCGGGCTTCTCCTCGATGGAAAGGGCGCGGTTGCGGGCGTCGAACTCCACCACGCCGTAGCGCTCCGGGTCGCTGACGCGATAGGCGAAGACATTGGCCCCGGCGAGGCGGGCGCTGGCCTGCTGCAGCATCGCGGGCAGCCCGTCGCCATAGAAGATGTTGTCGCCCAGGATCAGCATGGAGGGCCCGCCCGCCACGAAGTCCGCGCCGATGAGATAGGCCTGGGCCAGCCCGTCCGGCTTCGGCTGCTCGGCATAGGTGAGGCGGATGCCCCATTCCGAGCCGTCGCCCAGCAGCTCCCGGAAACGCGGCAGGTCGGCGGGGGTGGAGATCAGCAGGATGTCGCGCACCCCGGCCAGCATCAGCGTGGTCAGGGGGTAGTAGATCATCGGCTTGTCATAGACGGGCAGGAGCTGCTTCGACGTGACATGCGTCATCGGATGCAGCCGCGTGCCGCTGCCGCCCGCCAGGATGATGCCCTTCATGCCCGTGATCCCCGTTCCCGTTCTTTCGCGATCCTGCGGGCCATCCTGTGGCAGAATCACGGCCTGCCTTCAGCCCCGCGCCAGTCCCAGCCGCTCGCCGCGATAGGCGCCGGAGCGCACGGCCTCCCACCAGCCGCGGTTGTCGAGATACCAGCGCACCGTGCGGCGCAGCCCGCTCCCGAAGCTCTCCGCCGGCCGCCAGCCCAGTTCGCGCGCGATCTTCCCGGCATCGATGGCATAGCGCAGGTCATGGCCCGGCCGGTCGGCGACGAAGGTGATCAGGCTCTCGCGCGGCGCATCGAGCTTCGGCGCCATCTCGTCCAGCAGGGCGCAGATGGCGCGCACCACGTCGATGTTCCGCCGCTCGTTGTGCCCGCCGATGTTGTAGCCCGCGCCCACCGCCGCCTGCTCCGCCACCAGGATCAGCGCCGCGGCATGGTCCTCGACATAGAGCCAGTCCCGCACGTTCTCGCCACGCCCATAGACCGGCAGGGGCCGGCCCTCCAGCGCGTTGAGGATGGTGAGCGGGATCAGCTTCTCCGGGAAGTGGTAGGGGCCGTAGTTGTTGGAGCAGTTGGTCACCACCACCGGCAGGCCGTAGGTGTGGTGCCAAGCCCGCACGAAATGGTCCGAGGCCGCCTTGGAGGCCGAATAGGGCGAGCGCGGGTCATAGGGCGTGTCCTCGCGGAACAGCCCCTCCGCACCCAGCGAGCCGAAGACCTCGTCGGTCGAGACATGGTGGAAGCGAAAGCCGTCCCGCTCCGCGCCCCGCAGCCCGCGCCAGTGCTCCAGCGCCGCCTGCAGCAGGGTGAAGGTGCCGACCACGTTGGTCTGCACGAACTCCCCCGGCCCGTCGATGGAACGGTCCACATGGCTCTCGGCGGCCAGGTGCATCACCACGTCGGGGCGGAATTCCGCCATGGCCGCGCGCATCGCCGCGGCATCGGCGATATCGGCGCGCAAAAAGCCGAAGCGTGGGTCGCCGGCCACCGGCGCCAGCGAGGCGAGGTTGCCCGCATAGGTCAGCTTGTCCACCACCAGAACGCGGTGCGGCGTCTCGCGAATCAGCCGCCGCGCCACCGCCGAGCCGATGAAGCCCGCACCGCCCGTGACAAGGAATTTCTTGGCCAAGGGGCCCCTGTCCTTCCACAACCCGTGCGGCGCCACGTCGCCCGGCATGGCCAGAGAGGCGAGGCCCGTCCCACATGCCGAAACGCGTCTCAGGTCGCTAGCAGAACCGTCCTGCCGCGTCTATCGGGCGCCGCCTCACGGCCCGAAGGCGGATTCCCATAAGGTCGGGACCCCGAGATCCTTGCGTCAGCAGCTGCCTCGGCGGCCGGCGCATTATCCGCGGCCGCCGGCCAGCCGCGCCGCCAGCGGGCTGCGGCCCAGGCGAAGCATAGCGAGGCAGCCCAGCAGCGGCCCCACCGCCAGCAGGGCGAAGGCCCCGCCCCAGCCGCTCCAGGCGACGAGCGAGGGCATGAGGTGGATCGTCACCAGCGTCAGCGCGAAGCCCAGGCAGTTCTGCACCGTCAGCATGGTGCCGGTCAGCCCCGGCTCGGAAAGCTCCGCCACGCTGGCCGAGAACTGCGCGGAATCCGCCACAACCGCGACGCCCCAGACCAGGCAGAGGGCGATCGGCAACAACGGGTGCAGCCCGAAGGCGGGACCGGCCAGCAGGCAGCAGATGCCCGAGACCGCCATGGCCGTCACCGTGGTCCGCACCCGGCCCCAGCGGTCCGCCAGCAGCCCGGCACCGATGGAGCCGAGCGCCCCCACCGCGATCACCGTGAAGGTCGCCAACGAGGCCTCGCCCGCCTCCACCCGCTCAACACCGCGCCAGGTGGCGAAGCTGGCGCTGAGATAGAGGCCGACCCAGGCCCACATGGCATAGAGCTCCCACATATGGCCGAGATAGCCGAGCGTCGCGAGCCGCGTGCCCCGGTTGCGCCAGAGCTGCAGCGCCGCGCCGGGACGGAAGGGCGGCGCGGGCGCGTGGCG
>NZ_BDLP01000099.1:0-12952 GCF_001950415.1 Roseomonas sp. TAS13 | reverse complement strand
CGCCTTACGGTGGAGCTGTGCGTAGATGTGATCAAGAGACAGGGGCCGCCGCGGGCCTCGGAGCCGACGCTGCTCGTGTCGCGCGGGGTCGAGCCCGGCGTGGCCTGGCTGCTCGGCTGGCTCGTCAGCGGGCGCAGCTCGCGCGGTTCGGAACCGACGCGGCTGTTGTCGCGGGGGGTCGCGCCGAAGGTAGCCTGGCTGGTCGGCAGGTTCCCTTCCGGCTTCAGCTCGCGCGCCGTGGAACCGGCGCCGCTGTTGTCGCGGGGGGTGGCCTCGCTCGGCGTCAGGGTGGTCTGCGCCTGAACGGCGATCGGAGCGACCCCCGCTGCCAGCGCAAGAGCAAGGATCGTCACATGGCGTTGGGCCATTGGCATGTCTCCATCTTCATCGCCGAGGCCGGATGCGAATCCGTGCCAGCGATCTGGCTGCCTGGGTATCATGGAGTTGCGGCAGATCGGCCACAACCGTCATGGCCAACTGTGGCATTTTTGCCGCGCACGGCCCCTGTGCACGGCAACCGAGGCTCGGACGCGCGGCATTCCGCAATATAAACCGCGCGGTTGCGCCCCCTGTTCCCACAGGAACGTGGCTGGGGTCTTGCGCGCCTTCGCCCCTTGCGCCGTGGCGGCGGTAAAACGCGTCATCACATTCCCGCGACTTCATGCGGGCCAGGCAAAGCCGGCCGCCATGGCCGCCGCCGGGGTCAGAAGGGCTTCACGATCACCATGATCACGATCAGCACCAGCAGGAGCGTCGGCACCTCGTTGACCACCCGCCAGAAGGTCGCCGAATGGCGGCGCTCATCGGCCAGGAAGTGCTTGCGCTGGGTGGCGAGGTAGCCGTGCAGGACGGTCATGGCCAGGAAGCCGAACATCTTCCCGTGCCACCAGCCCGCGCTCCAGTCCACGACGCCCGGGGTCATCACCAGGGTCAGGCCGAAGATCCAGGCGGCGATCATCGCCGGGTTGATGATGCCGCGCAGCAGGCGACGCTCCATCACCTTGAAGGTCTCGCTCATCGGCGAGCCCGGCGCGGTCTCGCTGTGATACACGTAGAGGCGCGGCAGGTAGAACATGCCGGCCATCCAGGCGAAGACCGAGATCAGGTGCAGCGCCTTGGTCCAGGGATAGAGCAGGCCCAGGTCCAGGAAGCTCCCCATCACGCCGCCTCCTCGTCCAGCCCGAGCAGGCCGGGCAGTTCCGACAGATCCCCGAACAGGGCGGAAACGCCCACGGCGCGCAGCGCCTCCGGCTCCGTCCTGCGGCAGAAGCCCAGAACCCGGCAGCCCGCTGCCACCCCGGCACGGGCACCGGTCGGGCTGTCCTCGACCACCGCGCAGTCCCCCGGCGCCGCGCCGCAGGCCGCCGCCGCGGCGAGGTAGATGTCCGGATGCGGCTTGGGACGCGCCACATCCTCGAAGGAGAAGATCCGGTCGCCGAAATACGGCGCGAAGCCCAGCCGGCCGAGCTTGGCGGAGAGTTCGAGCCGGGAGGAGTTGGAGGCCAGGGCGAGGGGCAGGGGGGAGCGGCGCAGCCGTTGCAGCAGGGCCTCGGCCCCCGGCACGGGTGGCACCTCCCGCGCCATGGTTTCCGTCACCTTACGCTTGAGCTGCTCCGTCCAGTCCGGCGGCAGATGGCCGAGCTTCGCCTTCACCACCGGCGCCATGTCCGGCAGCGCCATGCCGAGGAAGACGGCGCCCGATTCCTCCGGCGTCAACGCCCATCCACGCGCCGTCAGGTCCTCCGCCAGCACCCGGTCCACCAGGTGCTCGCTGTCGGCCAGGACGCCGTCGCAGTCGAACAGGACCGCCTTGAAACCCCTCATGCCTCGCTCCGTCTTGCCGCCGTTCCCCGATGCCTACTGGACACGGGCCGGCCGGTCGATGCCCGCCCCGCGCGCCCGCCGGGCCGGCACGGTCTCGCGCCGCCCGCCGTGGCTTCCCGTGAGGGAAGCCTGGGCGGCCCGGGCATGCGGACAGTCGGACTGGGCCTTGGGACATTGCCGCCCGCCCGCCCAGGAGCAGAGCCGGCGCCCCGAATCCCGCGCCTGCCGCACCAGCCCCGCCAGGGCGGCGATGAAGTCCGGATCGGCGTTCTGGGCCGGCACCCGGAAGTAGCCGGGCACGCCCTCCTTGTCCGCGAGGTCGCGGTATTCCATGTCGAGCTCCACCAGGGTCTCGGAATGTTCCGAGACGAAGGCGATGGGGCAGACCAGCACCGCCACGCGGTCCCTGGCCGCCTGCCCGATCGCCTCCTCGGTGGAAGGGCCGATCCATGTCTGCGGCGTGGCGCGGGACTGGTAGCAGACCCGGTGCTCCGCGCCCGGCAGGCCGAGCCGGGCCATCACCGCCTCGACGCTGCGCTCCACCTGCCACTGGTAGGGATCGCCCCGCTTCACGATGCTTTCCGGCAGGCCATGGGCCGAGAAGAGGATCCGCAGCGGCACGTCCGGCGCCAGGGCCTCCCGCGCCGCCTCCCAGGCCCGGCGCAGGATGGCGGCGGTGCTGGCGGCGAAACCCGGGTCGGAATGCCAGCAGCACAGCGCCGTGGCCGGCACCCGCAGCCCGGCGGCGGCGCAGGCGGCCTGCCAGTCGTCCAGGCTGCTGCCGGTCGTGGTGGTGCTGTACTGGGGGTAGAGCGGCAGCAGCACGGCCTCGTCCGGCTCCCAGGCCGCGACCTCGGCCACTGTCTCCGCCGAGAAGGGGTGCCAGTAGCGCATGGCGACGAAGCAGCGGGCCTCGAACTCCCCGGACAGCGCCGCCTCCAGCGCATCGGCCTGCTGCCGGGTCAGCTCCAGCAGCGGCGAGCGGCCACCCAGCAGGGCATAGTTCTCCGTGGCCGGCTTCAGCCGCCGCCCGGCGATGAAGCGCCCCAGCGCGCCGCGCAGGAAGGCGGGCACGCGCAGGATGGCAGGGTCGGTGAAGAGGTTGACGAGGAAGGGCTTGATGGCCCCGGGCGAATCTGGCCCGCCGAGGTTGAACAGCACCACGGCGAGGCGGGGTCTGTGGGAGGGAGCGCTCATGGCTGGCCGGGAGATGACACGGGACCGGCGAAGGTCAAGTGGCGCGTCCCTCCGTTGCCGGTCCGGGCTTTTCCGCATGCATCCCCAGGGCGAGGCGTGCCGCGTTCGCCGCCAGGTGGGCCTGCCGTGTCGCTTCCGGCAGGCGGTAGCCGCGCAGCCCGCGCTGCACCCATTCCACCGCGCTGCCGAGCGAGATCCGGTGCCCCACGGAGACATAGACGGGGTTGGAGCGTCGGCGTGTCCGCAGCACCACGGCCAGCACCTGCCCCTCATGGACGAGGTTGACCCGGTCGCCCGGCTCCGGCCCCAGCTCCCCGTCCGGGTGGCCGAAGAGGCGCGACTTCGCCACGCCGATCGTGGGCACGTCCAGCGCCACGCCGAGATGGCAGGCGACGCCGAGCCCGCGGGGGTGGCTGGCGCCGTGCCCGTCCACCATCACCAGATCGGGCTTCCGCTCCAGCCGCCGCCAGGCCTCCACCAGCACCGGCACCTCGCGGAAGCCCAGGAAGCCCGGCACATAGGGCATGGGCGCGCGCAGCACCGCCGCCTGGCTTTCCACCCCGGTGCCCTCCCCGGCCGGATCGAGCGTGACCAGCGCCGCGAAGATCCTCTGCGCCGGATCGAAGCGGTCCAGGCTGGTATCCGCCCCGCCCAGCCGCTGGACGGGGCCGAAGGCATCCTCCCGCACCACCCGCGCCGCCATCTCCCGCTGCACCTGCCGTGCGCGGGCCAGATCCGGCGGGTGGAGCCAGTCCTCCGGGATATCCTGGTGCATTCCCGTGCGCTTCCTCTCCTGCTGCTTCCTGTGAAACAGGCGGGACGCCCGCCGGTTGGGCCGGATCGGGCGGCTCCCGGCCTTACCGGAGCGCGCCGGGCTGTCCTAGGATGGCGGGGATGATGGACCTCGCCACGAAACCCGCCCCGTCGCACCCCGTGCTTTCCCTGCAGAGCGATGTGGTCGTCTTCGATACCGAGACCACCGGCTGCACCATCGGCGACCGGGTCGTTTCCCTTGGCGCGGTCCGGCTTGATCCCGCCCTGGACGTGGTGGCCACGCTGCACCTCGTCTTCGCGCCGGGCCGCCGCTGCCACCCGGGCGCGGTCCGGGTGCATGGCTTGACCGACCGCTTCCTGGCCCGCCAGCCGGCCTTCGAGGCCCATGCCGGGGAGGTCTCGGCCTTCTTCGAGGGCGCCGCGGCCTGCGCGCACAACCTCGCCTTCGACCGCCGCATGCTGGGCGGGGAATTCGACCGGCTGGGCCTCGCCCGGCCCTGGCGGGGGGAATACTGCACCCTGCGTGCCTGGCGTCTCTACCGCCCCGGCCAGCGCGCCGGGCTGGACGCCGCCTCGGCCGCCCTGGGCCTCGCGCGGGAAAGCGACCGGCACGGGGCGCTGGAGGATGCCTGCCTCGCCAGCCAGCTCCTCCGCGCCCTGCACGGCCTGCCCCCCGGCCGCATGACCCTGCACGATCCGACGAACCTGCGGGCCTGAACCCCCGGGGCGTCGCGACGCCGGAGGTGAGGCCCGGGCAGCGGCCGTGTCAGGCGGACATGGCCATGCCGTCCCGCTGCGGGTCGGCGCCGCCGCTGCACCGGCCGTCGCGGATCAGCAGCCCGTGCGGCGCCCCGAAGGCATGGCTCTGGTAGGAGCGGGCGACCGGGTAGCCCAGGGCCTCCAGCGCCGCCTGGGTGGCGTGGGGAATGCGGTTGCAGACGTCGATCGTGTCGCTCAGCGCCACGATGCGCGGCGCCGCCACCGCCTCGGCCATGCCCATGCCGAAATCCACCACGTTCATGATCGCCTGGGCGATGGCCGGCACGATGAAGGTGCCGCCGGGCGCGGCGATCACCATCTCCGGCTGGCCGTCGCGGAACAGGATGGTCGGCGCCATGGCGCTGGCCCGGCTCTTGCCCGGCGCGATGGAGGCGGCGCGGCCCGGGCGCGGGTCGAAGCCGCTCATGCAGCCATTGTACATGAAGCCCAGCCCCTCGGTGATGACGCCGGAGGGATTGCCCAGCGTATGCGTCAGGGCGACGGCGTTGCCATCGCCGTCGATGACGCAGGCCACGGTGGTATCGGGCGGGTCGGCCGCCTTCTCGGCCCGCGGCACGTGCGCGCGGGCGCCGGAGCGGATACGGTCCGCCAGCATCGCCGCATGGTCGCGGGACAACAGCATCCCCAGCGGCACATCGACGAAATCCGGGTCGCCCATATGGGCGTCCTTGTCGATGGTCATCCACTTCATCGCCTCGGCCAGCAGGCGCAGGTGCTCCGGGCTGCCGTGTTCCAGCGCGCCCAGATCGAAATGCCCCAGGATCTGCAGCAGCCCGATCAGCGAGGCGCCGCCGGAGGGCGGCGGATTGGTGGCGACCCGCAGGCCACGGTAATCGCCCCAGACCACCTGCTTCTCCCGCACCTGATAGCTCGTGAAGTCCTGCATGCCGAGCAGGCCGCCACGCTCCTGCATGTCGGCCGCCATCGCATGGGCCATGTCGCCGCGGTAGAAGACCTCGGCGCCGCCCTCGGCGATCCGTTCCAGGCTGCGCGCCATGTCCGGGTTGTCGAGGATCTCGCCCGGCCGCTTCAGCCGCCCGTCGGGGCGGAAATAGACGCGCTGCCCGGTTTCGCTGAAGCGGAGCTTGTCCTCCATGTTCACCTGGCCGTCGCTGCCATGGTCGATGGTCCAGTAATGGTGGACATAGGGCCGGATCATCACGCCGTGCCGGGCCTGGGCGATGGCGGGGGCCATCACCGCCTTCAGCGGCATGGTGCCGAAGCGCGCCAGGGCGGTGGTGTAGCCGGCCACGTTGCCCGGCGCGCCGATGGCGCCGGGGCCGATGTCGTTGCTCCGGTCGGAGAGGAGGAAGACGAAGCCGTCGCGCGACTGGCCGACGAAGCGGTCCGCCCACATGCCCGGCGTGGCGGCGAGCGGCGCGCGGGCGAAGAATTCCAGCACGCTGTGCTCGCCACGCTTCGGCATGCAGACCTGCATGGCGCCGAAGCCGCCGATGCCGCACATCTGCGGGTCCACCACGCCCTGGCTGAAGGCGCAGGCGATGGCGGCATCCACCGCGTTGCCGCCCTGGCGCAGGATCTCCACCCCCGCCTCCACCGCCTCGGGCTGCGGTGCCACGACCATGCCGCGCATGTGGTGTCCTCCTGTCTTCCGTGTTTCCGTCAGGGGAGGGAGGCGGGGATCGTCCCCCGCCTTCCGGTCAGATCCGGTAGCGGCGGGGGATCAGCAGGCTGCCGAAGGTGGTGAGCAGCAGCGTCGTGGCCATCAGGACCAGCGCGAGCGCCGAGGCGAAGGGCCAGTTGTTGTTGGTGCTGAATTCCCAGTACAGGATCGGCGCCATCATCTGGAAGCGCGGCCCGCCCAGCAGGAAGGGCGTGGCATAGGCGTTCATCGCCAGGATGAAGCAGAGGATGCAGGCCGTCGCCGTGCCGGGCAGGGCCAGCGGCCAGACCACGCGCCAGAAGCGGCGGTCGGGCGCCGCGCCCAGGCTCTGCGCCGCTTCCTCGATGCGGGGGTCGATGGTCTCCACCGCGCTCTGGATCGTCAGCACCACGAAGGGCAGGTTGATCGAGACGATGCCCAGCACCACGGCGGTGGAGGTGTACATCAGCTCCAGCCCTTCCCCCGTCAGGGCGCGCCAGACGTTGTCGATGATCCCGCCATGGGCGAAAAGGATCATCCAGCCCACCATCCGCACCGTGCTGCCGACAAAGAGCGGCAGCACCAGCGCCAGCATGAACAGCCCCTTCCACCGGCTCTGCGAGCGTGCCAGCCGGTAGGCGATGGGCATGCCGAGGACCAGGCAGAGCAGGGTGGAGGCGACGGCGACCAGCAGGGTGGTGCGCAGCACGCCGAGGTAGAAGGGGTCCGAGACGAAGCGGATGTAGTTCTCCGCCGTGACCATCTCGATCATCAGCTCGGTCGGGTCGTAGCGGTTGAGGCTGAAGCGCAGCAGCAGGAGCAGCGGCAGCAGCAGCATCACCAGCACGAGCAGCGTGGCCGGCGCCAGGAAGAGGGAGGCCGGCGCGGCCTGCCCCCTGTCCCGGTACGCGGCCGGGCGCGCCAGGGCCGCGGCGGTCGCGGTGTCGGACATGTCCGCTTCAGGCTCCGGCGATGTTCTTCTTCCACCACTCCGAGGTCGCGCTCTGCAGCTTGCCCAGCACGCTGTAGTCGGGTGGCAGCATCTTCACGTCGGCGGGCAGGGCGAGCTGCTCGCCCACCTTGCCGGTCAGCGGGCAGTTGTCCACCGTCGGCAGGTAGCCCATCTTCGCCGCGAATTCCGCCTGGGCGGAGGGCTCCAGCATCGCGTTCAGGTACTTGTAGGCCGTCTCCTTGTTCGGCGCGTTCCTCGGGATGAGCATGCCGGAGACGTAGAGGATATTGCCCTCCCTGGGGAAGGAGGCCTTCACCGGGATGCCGGCATTCTGCCACATGATCACGCGCGCCAGCCAGATGATGCCGACATCGATCTCGCCCGACTTGATACCGGCGCCGATGGAATCAGTCGAGGGATAGAGGCGCAGCCCGTTGGCGTTCAGCTTGCCCATCATGTCGCGGGCGGCATCGGTATCGACCTTGTTCAGGTCGCCCGTGGCGGCCTGCGCCGCCGCCATCATCACGTAGAAGTAGTTGCCGTTCCCCAGCCCGACGCGGCCCTTGTACTTCGGGTCCAGCAGGTCCTTGAAGCTGGTGGGCGGGCTGCTGACCTTCTCGGGGTTATAGATCAGCACCTGCGGGCTGTAGATGTGCGGCGCATAGGCGTCGTTGCGCAGATGCGGCAGCACATGCGCGAGGTTCGGCACCTTCTTCTCGTCGATCGGCTCGGCAAGGCCGGCGGCCGAGACCTCGTAGCCGCGGTTGGCCTGGGCGCAGGCCACGTCCACCGCGCCGCGCGGCAGGCGCCGCTGCGCGTAGAGCTTGGCGATGCGCGGGTCCTCGTCGCCGAGATCCTGCACCACGGTGATGCCCCTGGGCACCAGCAGGGGTTCCTCCACATTGGCGCGCAGCAGGTTGGCGTAGTCGCCGCCCCAGGTGCCGATCACCATCTGCTCCGCCGCGCGGGCGGGGCGGATGAAGGGCAGGCTCAGCGCGCCGGCGGCACCGGTCAGAACGAGGCGGCGGCCGGGGGTCAGGATCGTGTCAGGCATTCGCGTTCCACCTTGTTTCGGCAGTTTCTGGGATTTGCGAGGGCAGCGGCGCCCCCTTGGCATCGAAGAGGCGCTCGGCCGCGTGGTCCCAGCCCAGGGTCACGGCCGTCCCCGCCGCATGGAGCCGCCCGGGCTGGCTGGTGGGGTCTCGCACCAGGACCCGCGCCCCGGTGCCGAGGCGGACCAGATGCTCCCGCACCGGCCCGAGATAGTTCGCCAGCTCCACCACGCCCCGCGCCTCGCCCGCGCCGCCCTCTCCGCCTTCGCGGATCGACAGGCGCTCCGGCCGCAGGGCCAGGGTGCAGGCGCCGGAACCGGCATAGCGGCCGGCGAGGCGCAGCGCCGCGCCCTCCGCCTCCATCACGCTGCCGGAGGCGCCGAGGCGGCCTTCCAGCATGTTGCTACGGCCGATGAAGCCGGCGACGAAGGGAGTGGCCGGACGCTCGTAGAGATCCTCCTGCGTGCCCGTCTGCTGCACCTTGCCGTCCTTCATCACCACCAGCCGGTCGGCCATCGCCATGGCCTCGTCCTGGTCATGCGTGACCATGATGGTGGTGAGGTTGGACTCCCGTTGCAGCAGGCGGATGTCGCGCCCGACATCGCCACGCAGCGCGGCGTCGAGGTTGGAGAGCGGCTCGTCCAGCAGCAGCACGCGCGGCTGGATGGCCAGCGCCCGGGCCAGCGCCACGCGCTGCTGCTGCCCGCCGGAAAGCTGGCGCGGCAGGCGGCCCGCCAGCTCCTCCAGCCGGGCGAGGCCGAGCATCCGCTCCACCCGCGCCTTGCGCTCCGCCGCCGGCACGCCGCGCATCTCCAGCCCGAAGGCGATGTTGCGCGCCACGGTCAGGTGCGGAAAGAGCGCGTAGCTCTGGAAGACGATGCCCATCTCCCGCCGGTGCGGCGGCAGCGCCAGGATGCTCTGCCCGTCCACGCGCACATCGCCGCCGCTGGCCCGGATGAAGCCCGCCACCATGCGCAGCGTCGTGGTCTTGCCGCAGCCGGAGGGGCCGAGCAGCACCACCATCTCCCCCTGCGGGATGTCGAGGCTGACCTCGTCCACCGCCACGGTGGGGCCGTAGTGCTTGCTCAGCCGGTCGAGGGTCAGCCGGCTCATGCGACCACCCGCGACAGGCGCACATGGCGGTCGAGCACGGCGAGCGCGACGCCCACCAGCACCACCTGCGCCACCGCCACGGCGGCCACCAGCGGGTCGAGCCGGTATTGCAGGTATTGCAGCACGGAGATGGGCAGGGTGGTCATGCCGGGCGCGATCAGGAACAGCGTCATCTCCAGGTTCTCGAAGGACACGATGAAGGCGAAGAGCGCGCCGGCGACGATGCCGCTGCGCATGGCGGGCAGGGTGACGCGCCAGACCACCAGGAAGGGCCGCGCCCCCAGGCTGGCCGCCGCCTCCTCCGCCGAACGGTCGTGGTTGGCGAGCGAGGCGAGGCAGAGCCGCACCACCCAGGGCAGGGCGATCAGCACATGGGCGGCGACCATCAGCCAGACCGAGCCGCTGACCGCCACCTGCGTCCGTTCCTCGAACAGGATCGCCAGCACATAGATGCCGAGGCCGATGGCGATGCCCGGCATGGTGAGCGGCGCAAGCAGCAGGGTGGAGACCAGGGAGCGGCCGGGGAAGCTGTAGCGCGACAGGCCGATTCCCGCCGGCACGCCGATCAGCAGGCTGATCGCCACGGCGGCCAGCGCCACCATCAGGCTGGTCTGCAACGGACCGCCGAACTCCGGGATGATCCGCGCGTACCAGTGCAGCGTGTAGCCGCGCGGCGGGAAGGTGATCAGAGTCTCGTCGAAGACGCTCAGGTAGAGGGTGAGGACGAGCGGCACGAAGATCAGCGCGAGGCCGGCCGCCGTCAGCGCGGCCACCAGCCATCGTTGCAGGAGCTGCCCTGTGTCCGATGCGGGAACGGTCTGGCTCAAGGGTCTCGCCTCTGCACCCGTGCAAGGCAGAAGATCATCATCGCGCGCCTCATTCCTGTGCTTGTGGCACCCGTATCCCTGTCGCGCCTTCCGGCATGGCAGCCCATCCGCCGGAAAGAAGCAACGCCAAAGCCTTCGTGGAAACTCTGGCAAAAGCAATCACTGTGCCATGCGGTGCAGCATGGGCCCGGCCCGTTCCGCAGGCGCGTGCGAGGCGCTGGCGTCCCTGAATGCTTTCTCCTAGCGTCCTGCGCGCAAGGTTGGGAAAGGGGTCCGGGATGGTCGCGGGTGTGGGCGGATCGAGCTTCGAGGCGGAGCTGGCGCGTCTGGTGCCGATGGCGGAACAGGTCGCGCCGATCTCGACCGAAGAGCTGAAGGCCCGGGTGGCGAAGGCCCAGGCGCTGATGCGGGAACAGGGGATCGGCGCGCTCTACCTCGATACCTCCACGAACCTCGCCTACTTCACCGGCATCGGCCTGAAGCTGACTGAGCGGCTGCACGGCGCCATCATCCCGGCCGAGGGCGGGATCGCCTATCTCAGCCCCGCCTTCGAGGAGCCGAAGACGCGGGAATACATGCGCTTCGGCGACGATGTGCGCGTCTGGGAGGAGCACGAGGACCCGGCCGCGCTGGTGATCGAGACGGTGCGCGGCATGGGGCACGAGGGCGGCACCATCGCCATCGATCCGGCGACACCCTTCTTCACCGTGGACGGGCTGCGCCGCGCGGGAAACAGCTTCGGCTTCACCAGCGCGGCCACGATCACCGAGGCCTGCCGCCAGGTGAAGTCCCCGGCCGAGATCGCCATCATGCAGGCGGCCAACGACATCACGCTGGAGGTCCACAAGGCCACGGCGCGCGCGCTCTCCGTGGGGGTGGGCACGGCGGAGGTGAAGGCCTTCCTCGACGCGGCGCACCGCAGGCTGGGCGGCGTGCCGGCGGGCGGCGCCGCGCAGTTCGGCGAGGCCACGGCCTATCCGCATGGCGTGCCCTACGAGCAGGTGCTCCGGGACGGCGACATGGTCCTGGTCGATACCGGCTGCACCCTGCATGGCTACCGCTCCGACATCACCCGCACCTATGTCTTCGGCGATCCCACGCCGCGCCAGCGCGAGATCTGGGAGCTGGAGCAGCGCGCCCAGCTCGCCGGCTTCGCCGCGGCGAAGCTCGGCGCGCCCTGCGAGGCGGTGGATGCCGGCGCGCGCGGCGTGATCGAGGCTGCGGGCTTCGGCCCCGGCTACAAGACTCCCGGCCTGCCGCACCGCACGGGCCACGGCATCGGGCTCGACGTGCACGAGGCCTCCTTCATGGTGCGCGGCAACCGCACGCCGCTGGAGGTGGGCATGTGCTTCTCCATCGAGCCGATGATGTGCCTCTATGGCGAGTTCGGCGTCCGGCTGGAGGACATCGCCTACATGACGGAAGGCGGGGCGCGCTGGTTCACCCGGCCCTGCCATTCGGTGGACGATCCCTTCGGCGTGGAGACCGCGCGATGAGCCTGTTCCTGTTCACCGGCGGCTGGATCCTCGATCCACGCGATGGAAGGCTGCGCGGTGGCGTCGAGGTGCTGGTCGAGGACAAGGAGATCCGCGAGGTATCCGACCGGCCCATCCAGAGCGAGGCGGCGACGCGCGTCCCGCTCGGCGGCCGCGTGCTGATGCCCGGGCTGATCGACGCGCATGTGCATGTGGTGGCGGCCATGGCCAACCTCGCCGCCAATGCGCTGCAGCCTTCCTCCCTCGCCGCCTTCCGCGCGGCGGCGGTGATGCGGGGCATGCTGATGCGCGGCTTCACCACCGTGCGCGACCTCGCGGGCGCCGATCGTGGCCTGGCCGATGCGCAGGCGATGGGGCTTTTCGACGGCCCGCGCCTGATCGTCTGCGGCAAGGCGCTGTCGCAGACCGGCGGCCACAGCGATGGCCGCGCCCGTTCCGACAACCGCGCGCCGCCGGAGCGCCGCGTCGGTACGATGGGGCGGCTGGTGGACGGCGTCGATGCGGTGCGCCGCGCGGCGCGCGAGGAGCTGCGCGAGGGCGCCGACTTCATCAAGGTGATGGCCAATGGCGGCGTCGCCTCGCCCACCGACCCGATCCACATGCTGCAGTTCTCGCGCGACGAGCTGAAGGCGGCGGTGGAGGAGGCGGAGAATTCCGGCACCTATGTCTCGGCGCATCTCTACACGGACGAGGCGATCCGCCGCGCCGTGGAATGCGGCGTGCGCTCGCTGGAACACTGCAACCTGATCCGCCCCGAGACGGCACGGCTGGCGGTGGAGCGCGGCTGCTACGCCGTGCCGACGCTGATCACCTACGAGATTCTGGCCACCGAGGGCGCGAAGTGGGGCCTTGGCCCCGACAGCGTGGCGAAGATCGAGACCGTCCGGCGCGGCGGCCTCGAATCCCTCGCTATCATGCGCGAGGCCGGGCTGGAGATGGCCTATGGCAGCGACCTGCTGGGCGAAATGCATGGCTACCAGTCCGGCGAGTTCGAGCTCCGCTCCCGCGTCCTGCCCGGCATCGAGGTGCTGCGTTCCGCCACCACCGTCGCGGCGAAGGTCTGCGGGCTGGAAGGCCGCGCCGGCATCATCGAGCCGGGGGCGGATGCCGACCTCCTCGTGGTGGAAGGCAACCCGCTGGAGGACTGGAGCCTGCTCGAAGGTCAGGGCAACCGCATCCCGGCGATCATGCAGGCGGGCCGCTTCGTGAAGCGGGAACTGGCCTGAGGCCTGCGCTTTATGTTCGGCGTTGCGCCGTCCCGGGTGAAAGGCGCTGCCTTTCCCCCGGACCCCCTATCCGCCAGGACGCTGCGCGCCCTGGACCCGATGAGTTGG
>NZ_BDLP01000098.1:0-12984 GCF_001950415.1 Roseomonas sp. TAS13 | reverse complement strand
GCAGATCGCGGGGATGGGCCTCGCCGGCCTGGGCGTCGCGCTGGCCAGCCGCGCCGGCCCCGCCCCTACCCCCTGCGCACCTCACGCCTCCGACAGGTCCGGAAGGACCGCCACGACTTCCCTTCCTGGACGATGACCATGCAACGCCGCTCCCTCTTCCGTGTCCTCCCGGCCCTCGCCCTGGCCACCTGCGGGCCTGGCCTCGCCTTCGCCGAGGCTGCCTGGCCCGCCCGCCCGATTCGTCTCATCGTGCCTTTCCCGCCGGGTGGGGCCATCGACGCCATGGCGCGCCTTCTGGCCCCGGTCCTCGCCAGCACGCTGGGCCAGCCCGTGGTGGTCGAGAACCGTGCCGGTGGCGGCGGGACGATCGGCACGGCGGCGGCGGCGCAGAGCACGGACGCGCATACGCTGCTCATGGTCTCCATGGCGCATGCGGTGAACCCGGCGCTATCGCCGCATCTCCCCTATGACGGGCTGCGCGACTTTGTCGCCGTGGCCCCGGTCGCGGTGGTGCCGAACCTGCTCGTGGTGCCGCGGGGAAGCCCCTGGGAAAGTCCGGCCGATGTCATCACCGCAGCGCACCACAACCCGGGTGTGCTGACCTATGCCTCCGCCGGCAGCGGCACCTCGATCCATCTCGCGGGCGCCCTCTTCGCGGCACTGTCCCGGATCGAGCTGACCCATGTGCCCTACAAGGGGTCCGGTCCGGCCCTGTCCGATCTCGTCACGGGCCGGGTCAACATGATGTTCGACAGTCTGACCTCGGCGGCGCCGCAGCTCGCCTCGGGCCGGCTGCGGGCCCTGGCGGTGACCACCAGCCGGCGTATCGCCGCCCTGCCCCGCCTGCCCACGCTGGCCGAGGCCGGGGTCGCCGGCTACGCGCTCGATCCCTGGTTCGCCATGCTGGCGCCGGCCGACCTGCCACCGGAGGGACAGCGCAGGATGGAAGCCGCCGTGACAGGCGCTCTGCGGGACCCGGCCTTGCGCGATCGCCTCGCCGGCATCGGCGCGGAGCCCATGGATGGCGGTGCCGAGAGCCTCGACCGTCTGCTGCGCCAGGAAATCGCGCGATGGAAGGATCTGGTACGGGAACTGTCGATCCGGCCCGACTGAACGATCCGCGCCAAGCGGGGCGCCCAACAACACGGATCACAAGAAGGCGGCGATGGGAACGGTGGTGGTGAACACGGCTTTCATCCTCTTCGCCATCCCACTGTCTTTCAGCCTCCCGAAGGTGGATGCGAGGCGCATCCTGCTCGCGATGTTTGGCCTCGGGGTCGCCCTGTGCATCGGTCTGGCCAAGAGCGGCGAGAACTGGACGATGGTCTTCATTCTGATCGCCGCATCGGGCTTCGGCATAGGTGGACAGCAGATCGCACTCAATTATCTCGTATCCGGAATCTATCCCGCGGAGCTGCGCGCCACCGGAACCGGATGGACCATCGGGATCGGCCGTACCGGAGCGATTATCGGCTCGGCGGCTGGCGGTTGGCTACTCCAGCTCGGTGGGCCTTCCGGCTATTATCTTGCGTTGGCAATGCCACTGGTCGTTGCTGCACTCGCAGTCGCCATCATCCAAATGCGTCATACCCCAACACGGTCGCGCAGTGTCTCTGCCGCGCACTGATACGCGCCACGCTTCCACAGCGCGTACGAGGTTGCCCGCTTCGCGTGGGGGCGGTGGCATCCTCGGGCCGACGCGGCGTACCGGCGGTGCCGATGGCGTGGGGGCCGCCGGCGCGCCGCTCCCTGCCACCTCGCGTGCCGCCGCCCAGCGCAGCCAGCTGCGTACCAGCCGGTCCGGCAGGCCCACTGTCCAGTGCGTCGAGAACAAAGCCTGCATGGGCCGTCGGCAACACCCGCCAGCCGACGGTGAGGCATGGCCGCCATTCGTTCGAGGCCATGCCGAACGCGGGCAAAGGCGACGTAGACGAAGCCTTGCCACGCCACGCCGCCGGTGAAATCCGACAGCCACAGCACGTTCGGCGCCGACGCCCGGAACTGCCGGTCTACCTTATCCGCCGGACACGGCGTGGCCGGGTTCGAGACCGTGGTCCTCGTCTCCCTCCCGCTCACCACACCCTGTAGACCCATGGCGCGCATCAGCCGCTCCACCGTGCAGCGGGCCACCTTGATGCCCTCGCAGCCGAGCTTCCGCCACGATCTACCCTCAGTTGATGAGATCGCCCGAAGCCGATCTGAATCTGAGCAAGTTGCTGTCCTTGCGTGCAGATGTGCCTACATCGCCCAGATTTGCGTACTGATCCGGCTGATCATTGATTGCCAGCCGCAGAGGATGAGAGAAATCTTCCGGTGACCTCAGGGTCCTGTCACACGCTGGCCGTCGGCCCGTCCTTTTCCGCAGAAGGCATGAGCATGAACACCATCCCCAACTCGCTCGCCGCTCGCGACATCGCCACGCTGGTGCACCCCTACACCAATCTGGCGAAGCACAAGTCCGAGGGGCCGCGCATCATGAAGCGCGGCAAGGGCGTGCGCGTGCAGGACGACAACGGCAAATGGTATCTGGAAGGGATGGCCGGCCTCTGGTGCGCCTCGCTGGGCTTCGACGAGCCGCGCCTCGTCGAGGTCGCGGCGAAGCAGATGGCGGAGCTGCCCTACTACGCCATCTTCAACCATGCCTCGCACCAGCCCGCGATCGATCTGAGCGAGCGGCTGCTCGCCATTGCGCCGAAGGGGCTGACCAAGGTCCTCTATGCCAATTCCGGCTCCGAAGCGAACGACAGCGCCGTGAAGATGGTGTGGTACTACAACAACGCCATCGGCAGGCCGCAGAAGAAGAAGATCATCGGCCGCTTCCGCGGCTATCACGGCGTCACCGTGGCCTCCGCCAGCATGACCGGGCAGGAGATCAACCACAAGGACTGGGATCTCCCCCTCCCCGGTTTCCTGCACACCGACTGCCCCAGCCATTTCCACTATGCGCTGCCCGGCGAGAGCGAGGAGCAGTTCGCCACGAGGCTGGCGCAGAACCTGGAGGAGCTGATCCTTCGCGAAGGGCCGGAAACGGTCGCGGCCTTCATCGCCGAGCCGGTGAACGGCGGCGGCGGCGTGATCGTGCCGCCCGCGACCTATTTCGCGAAGATCCAGGCCGTGCTGAAGAAGTACGACGTGCTGTTCATCGCCGACGAGGTGATCTGCGGCTTCGGCCGCACCGGCAACATGTTCGGCTGCGAGACCTTCGGCATCGTGCCGGACATGATGACGGTCGCCAAGGCGCTCTCGGCCTCCTTCCTGCCGATCTCCGGCCTGCTGATGACGGAGGAGATCTTCGAGGCCATTGCCCGTAACAGCGACAGGCTCGGCACCTTCGGCCATGGCGTCACCTATGCCGCGCACCCGGTCTGTGCCGCCGTCGCGGCGGAAACGCTGAAGATCTACGAGGAGCGCGACATCCTGGGCCATGTCCGCAGCGTCGCGCCGCGCCTGCAGGAAGGGATCCGCGGCCTGCTCGACCATCCGCTGATCGGCAATGCGCGGGGCGTCGGCCTGATCGGCGCGGTGGAGCCGGTGAAGGACAAGGCCACCAACGAGGCCTTCCCGGTGGGCGAAAAGGTCGGGCAGATGATCCAGCAGGCGGCCTGGGAGCGCGGCATCATCGTGCGCGGCATGCGCGGCGACGGCATCGCCTTCTGCCCGCCGCTGATCATCACCGAGGCGGAGATCGACGAGCTGGTCGCCGGCGTGCGCGGCGCGCTGGACGACGTCGCGGGAATGCTCTCCTCCCGCGGCCTCTGGCGCGAGGCGGCCTGAGGGCGGGCCACCCTCATAGCCAGGGCGCCCGGCGCCCTGGCTGGCCGCCTCAGTCCCGGTTTGCCTGCCGCAGCAGGGCGTGCATCAGCACGTCGGCCCCGGCGGCACAGTGTTCCGGCGAGGCATACTCGAACTCGCTGTGCGACAGACCGTCGCGGCAGGGCACGAAGAGCAGGCCGGTCGGGCAGAGGCCGATCATGTTGAAGGCATCATGGCCGGTGAGCGTGCGCAGCCGCGTCACGGAATGGCCGCGTTCCTTCGCCACATCCTCGATCAGCGCCACCATCTGCGGCGAGAAATGCAGCGGCTGGCGGCGGCGCTCGGCAACGATGCTGACGCCGAGCCCGGTTTCTGCCGCCAGCGCCTCCATGGCCGTGCCCAGGGCTTCGCGCATGCCGGCGATACCGCTCTCCTCGGGATGCACCATCATGACCGAGAGCAGGGCGCGATGCGGGATGTTGATCGCGTTGTTCGGCCAGACATCGAGCACGACGGGGCTCGCCTTGCCCTCCGGCCCATGCGCCGCGGCGATCCGCTCCACGGCCTCGATCAGCCGGCCGGCGCCGGCCAGCGCGTTGCGGCGGCGCGCCATCGGCATCGTCTGGGAATGGCTGTTCTCTCCCCAAATCTCGATCGTGGCGAAGCCCGTGAAATGGCTGTGCGTCACCGCGGCGATGGTCGTGCCGCTCTCCTCCAGCTCCGGCCCCTGCTCGATATGCAGCTCCAGATAGGAATCCACCGGGCGCCCGCCCACCGGCGTGTCGCCCCGGTAGCCGATGCGCGCCAGCTCGTCACCGAAACGCCGGCCGGCGCGGTCCATGCTGGCATGGGCGGTGGCGAGGCCCAGCGTCCCGGCGAAGACCGCGGAGCCCATCAGCCCCGGCGAGAAACGCGCACCCTCCTCGTTGGTCCAGTTCACCACCTCGATGGCGCGCCGCGTGCGGATGCCGGCGCGGTCGATGGTCCGCACCGCCTCCAGCGCCGCCAGCACGCCGAGCACCCCGTCGAACTTCCCGCCCGGCGACTGCGTGTCGAGATGGCTTCCGGCCATGACCGGAGGCAGGGAGACATTGATGCCTTCGCGCCGGGCGAAGATGTTGCCCATGCCATCCACGGTGACGCTCAGCCCCGCCTGCTCGCACCACAGGCGGAAAAGCGTGCGCCCGTCGCGGTCCGCATCCGTCAGGCTCATCCGGTCGCAGCCGCCGCGCGGGGTGGCACCCATGCAGCCCATGGTCATCAGGTCGCTCCAGAGGCGTTCCTGGTCGATGCTAGCCTGGCTCATGCGGAGCTCCTGCGCGGGCGGAGGCGAAAACCCTCCACGGCGCGGCCTGCCCGGACACCGCGCCGCGATCCGGCCTAGTTCGCCGCGGCGACCTTGACGGCGGCAGCCCCGGTGACGGAGGGCGGCGTCCAGTGCCGTCCGGGAATGGAAGCGAGCAGCGCACGGGTATAGGCCTCGCGCGGATTGCCGAAGACCTCGCCGGTCGCGCCCTGTTCCACGATGCGCCCCTTCTGCATCACCACGATGCGGTCGCAGATCTGCGCGGCCACGCGCAGATCGTGGGTGATGAAGAGCATGGTGAGGTCCAGCCGCTCCTTCAGCTCCTCCAGCAGCGCCAGGATCTGGGCCTGCACGGAGACATCGAGGGCGGAGACCGCCTCGTCGGCGATCAGCAGCTCCGGCTTCATGGCCAGGGCGCGGGCGATGCCGATGCGCTGGCGCTGGCCGCCGGAGAACTCGTGCGGAAAGCGGTCCGCAGCACCGGGGTCGAGCCGCACCAGGCGCAGCAGCTCCCGCGCCTCCGCCAGCGCCTGGGCGCGCGGCGTGCCGTGGGCGATGGGGCCGGCGGCGATGATGTCGCCGATCCGCGCGCGCGGGTTCAGCGAGGCGAAAGGGTCCTGGAAGACCATCTGGATGCGCTTGCGGAAGGGCTTCCAGTGTCGCCGCGAAAGCAGGCGCAGGTCCGTGTCGTCGAAGCGCAGGTCGCCCCTGTCGGGATGGACGAGGTTGACCACGCAGCGCGCCAGGGTGGACTTGCCGGAACCGCTTTCCCCCACCAGCCCGACCGTCTCGCCCCTGCGCACCGTGAGATGCGCGTCATCGACCGCCTGGAAGGGCGTGCGGCCGCGCCAGTAGGTCTTGCCGAGACCGACCAGCTCCAGCAGCTTCGCCCGTTCGCGCGGTATCCGGGCCTGTGGAGGCCGGTGCGGCACGGCGGCGATCAGGGCGCGGGTATAGGGGTGCCGCGGCGCGTTCAGCACCTCGGCGGCCGGTCCGTGCTCCACGATCCTCCCGCGCTGCATCACCGCCACGCGGTCGGCGATCTCCGCCACCACACCGAAGTCGTGGGTGATGAACAGCACGCCGGTGCCGCGCCGCCGCTGGATCTCGCGGACCAGCTTCAGGATCTGCGCCTGGGTCGTCACGTCGAGGGCCGTGGTCGGCTCGTCGGCAATGAGGATGGAGGGTTCCAGCGCCAGGGCCATGGCGATCATCACGCGCTGCCTTTGCCCGCCGGAAAGCCGGTGCGGATAGGCACGCGCGATGGCCGGCGGGTCCGGCAGGCGCACCGTCTCCAGCAACTCCAGCACCCGCGCCCGGGCATCCTGGGCGCGGCCATGCACCTCCAGCACCTCGGCGATCTGGTCCTCGACCCGCATCAGCGGATTCAGCGCCGTCATCGGCTCCTGGAAGATCATGCCGATGCGGGAGCCGCGCAGCGCGCGCATCTCGGCGGGAGAGCAGCGCAGCAGGTCGCGCCCCTCGAAAAGGATGCGGCCCGAGGCGCCCTTCAGCGCCGGAGGCAGCAGCCCCATCACCGCATTGGCGGAGATCGACTTGCCCGAGCCACTTTCGCCCACCACGCAAAGGATCTCGCCCGGGGAGAGCGACAGGCTGACGCCCTTCACCGCCTCGGGCCGGTCGCCGCCGGGCGGCAGGCTGACGGTGAGGTTCTCGATCGAGAGGAGGCTCATGCCGCCACCCCGCGCTTGCGCGAGAGGCGCGGGTTCAGCCAGTCGTTCAGCCCCTCGCCGACGAGGTTCAGCGCCAGTACGGTGAGGAAGATGGCGAGGCCAGGGAAGACGCTCATCCACCAGGCCATGCGGATCACGCTGCGCCCGGCGCCGATCATGAAGCCCCAGGAGATCCGGTTGGGATCGCCCAGGCCCAGGAAGGAGAGGGCGGATTCCAGCAGGATCGCGCTCGCCACCATCAGGCTGGCGAGCACGATGATCGGCGAGAGGGCATTGGGCAGGATCTCGCGGAAGATGATGGCGGTGCGGGAACGGCCCAGCACCTCCGCCGCCTGGACGAATTCCCGCGCCCGCAGGCTGAGGAACTCCGCCCGCACCACGCGTGCCACCGGCGGCCAGGAAACGATGGCGATGGAGAAGA
Source organism: Roseomonas sp. TAS13 (assembly GCF_001950415.1). NCBI lineage: Bacteria > Pseudomonadati > Pseudomonadota > Alphaproteobacteria > Acetobacterales > Roseomonadaceae > Roseomonas > Roseomonas sp. TAS13. Next base: position 5,810 of record NZ_BDLP01000098.1, on the reverse strand, counting down.
CGATGGAGCCCAGGCTGGGGCGGAAGATCGCCACCAGCACCACCGCCAGCACGAAGGAGGGGATGGTCTGGAAGAACTCGGTGAAGCGCATGATCGCATCGTCCACCCAGCCCCCGGCATAGCCCGCCAGCGCCCCCAGCACCACGCCGATCAGCAGTGCCGCCGCGGTGGAAACGGCGCCGATCAGCAGCGAGACCGGCGCGCCATAGGCGATGCCCGCCGCCACGTCGCGGCCCAGCGAGTCCGAGCCGAGCAGGAACCCGTCCTCGCCCGGCGGCGCGAAGGGCATGCCCTGCATGTCCCAGGGCGAGAAGGGGAAGAGGAGCGGCGCCGTCGCCGCCATCAGCACGACGAGAAGCAGGATGACCAGCCCAGCCGCCGCCCCGGGATTTCGCAGCATGGCGCGGAGGAAACCCATCATGCCATCTGCACCCGCGGATCGATCACGAGATAGAGCAGGTCGGTCAACAGGTTGAAGAGCATCACGATCACCGAGGTGCAGAGGAAGACGCCGAGCAGAAGCTCGTAGTCGCGCTGCAACAGCGCATCGAAGGCGAGGCTGCCGATGCCCGGCCAGGCGAAGACCGTCTCCACCAGGATCGAGCCGCCGATCAGGTGGCCTGCCTGGATGCCGGCCAGCGTCACCACCGGCAGCAGCGCGTTGCGCAACACGTGGCGGCGCAGGATGCGCCCCTCGCCGACGCCCTTGGCGCGGGCGGTCTTCACGAAATCCTGGTCCGCCACCTCCAGCACGGAGGAGCGGGTCAGGCGTGCATAGACGGCGAGGTAGAAGAGGCCGAGCGTCAGGGCGGGCAGGACCAGGTGCTCCGCCACGTCCAGCGCCGCGCGCAGCCCGGTGTAATCCGCCCCCACCGTGCTCATGCCGAAGGAAGGCAGCCAGTTCAGCGTGACGCTGAAGAGCAGGACCAGCAGCAGGCCCGTCCAGAAAAGCGGGGTGCAGTAGAAGACCATGGAAAGCGCGGTGATCAGGCTGTCCCAGACCGTGCCCGCCCGCCTCGCCGCCGCCGCCCCCATCGCGATCCCCGCCGCCACGGCGAAGGCGAAGGCCGTGACCGAAAGCAGCAGCGTGGCCGGCAGGCGCTCCAGGATCAGGTCGGCCACCGGGCGCTGCATCCGGTGCGACACGCCCAGATCCAGTGTGGCGACGCGCGAGACATAGATCCAGAGCTGCTCCGCGAGCGGCCTGTCCAGCCCGAACTGCTCGCGCAACTGCGCCAGGTAGCGCTCGTCTGCCGCGCCGGACTGCCCCGCCATGACGCTGGCCGGATCGCCCGGTGCCGCATGGATGAGCAGGAAGTTGACCACCACCAGAGCGAAGGTCAGCAGCACGAGCTTCAGCAGGCGCTGCGCCAGGAAGCGCAGCAGTTGGTCGCCCCGCATCAGGCCGGCGCCTCAGACAAGGAACACGTCGTCGAAACTGGTGTGCACACCGAGCGCCGTGGCCATCATGTTCTTCAGGCGCTTGTCGTAGAAGGTGGGATAGGCCATCTCCTGGATGTAGAGATAGGGCATGTCCTCGCAGATGATCTTCTGCACCTCGGCATAGGCCTGCCGCCGCACCTCCGGATCGGAGCTGAGCCGGCCCTTCTCGAAGAGCGCATCCACCTTCGGGTTCGAGTAGCCGCCGACATTGGTGAAGGTGACGTGCTTGATGTTGGTGGAGAGGTAGTAGTGCTCCACCGCCAGCGCCGGGTCCGCCACCTGGTAGACGAAGTTCACGCTGGTATCGAACTCCCAGGACGCCATGCGCGCCGCCCAGCCGCCGGCATCGGTCGTCTCCAGCGTCACCTCCACGCCGATGCGCTGCATGCAGGTGCGGAAATACTCCGACAGGCGCGTCCAGACCTCGCCATAGGGCAGCGGCAGGTGCTTGATCGAGAAGCGGATGCCGTTCGCGCCGGGCTTCAGCCCCGCCTCGTCCAGCAGCGCCATGGCCTTCTTCGGATCGTATTCCGGCAGGGAGACCTCCGGATCGCGGAAGCGCAGCGTGGAGACGAAGGGCCCGGTGGCAGGCTTGCCGACGCCGAACCAGAGCCGGTCGTTGATGAACTTGCGGTCGATCGCATGCGACATGGCCCGCCGCACGCGTGCGTCGTCCAGCGGCTTGACCCGCTTGTTGATCTCGAACCAGGAGATCGGCGCGAAATACTCCCAGCCCTTGGTGGTGAACTCGATGTTGCCCTGCTGACGGAAGCGCGGAATGTCGAAGGGCTCGATGTCATTGGCCTGGGCGATCTGCGTCTGCCCGGTCTGCAGGGCGAGGGCACGGCTCTGTCCGTCCGGCACGATGCGGAAGATGATCTCGTCCAGATAGGGCTGTCCGGGCTTCCAGTAGTCCTCGAAGCGCCGCATGCGGATGAAGTTGCCGCGTTGCCATTCCACGAAGCGGAAGGGGCCGGTGCCGTTGGGGGTCTGGTTGGCCGGATTGGTGCGGAAATCCGTGCCGGCATAGACATGCTTCGGCACGATCGGCACCGAGGTCGCGCCGAGCAGCAGGATCAGCGGCTCGAAGGGCTGCTTCAGCGTGATCCGCACGGTCAGCGGGTCCACCGCCTCGGTCCTGTCGATCACCGTGAAGACGCTGCGCGCGCGGCTCGACAGCGTCATGGCGAAGTCCATGATCGAGAAAACCACATCCTCGGATGTACAGGGCTTGCCGTCGTGGAACCTGACATTGGGCTGCAGCTGGAAGGTATAGACCAGTTTGTCCGGCGATATCTCCCAGCTCTTCGCCAGTTCCGGCACCGGCTCCAGGCTGGAGGAATACTGCACCAGTCCCTGGTACATCTTGGTGGTGGCGTAGATGGTCGGCCCCTGGGTGTTCACCAGCGGGATCAGCACCGGCGGCTCTGGCGTCAGCAGGCTGGTCAGCGTGCCGCCGCGCTTCGGCGCGACGCCCTGGGCAAGCGCCTCGGACACCGTCATCAGCCCCGGCGTGAGGATGGCCGGCGCGAGGCCGGCAGCCGCGGCGGCCCGCAGCAGGTCGCGTCGCGAGCGCGGAGAGGGGTCCGACGGGCTCATGGCATGGGTCTCCGGCCAGCATGGAAGCAGCGGGGATGAATCGGGCGGGGGGCTCGTGGCGGGCGATGCCTTCTCGCGAGATGTCGTCCTGGGATCGCGCGTCAAACCCTGCTCCCCGTTCAACAGCCCCGAAGGGCATGGATCGAGGCAGCAATATCCATGCCATGGCTTCGCCGCCTGCGTGGCACGCGGTTTGCTGACCCGAATTGGCATGTCCGCGACCACCGAGTTTTCGGGATTGCCTTTCCTGCGCCATCCTGCCGGGCGGCAACGCGCCGGCAGGGAGAGGAACGGGTTGCATGGCTGACACCGAGGCCGGGGCGGAGGCCGGTCCGATCACGGCGGATTTCGTGATGCCGCCCGCACCCTCCATCCCGCCGGAGCAGGCACTGCGGCTGCTGCACCGGCATTACGGGCTGCAAGGCCGCGCCAGGCCGCTCGACAGCGAGCGCGACCGCATCTTCCACATCATGGCGGAGGATGGGCAGAACTGCCTGCTGCACCTCGCCAACCCGGCCGAGACGGCCGAGGTCAGTAACCTCCAGACGGCCGTCCTGGCGCATATCGCCACACGGGCGCCCGGCCTGCCGGTGCAGCGCATCCTTCCCGCCCTGAGTGGAAGGCTGGAGGAACCCGTGGATTACGGCGCCGGGCGCATGGGGATCGCCCGGCTGCTCACCTTCCTGCCCGGCCGCCCCCTGCGGGACGGGCCCATCGACTCCGCTCAGCGCCATGCCGTGGGCGGCGTCACCGCCCGCCTGGCCCTGGCCATGCGGGACTTCCATCACCCCGCCGCGGGTCATGCGCTGTACTGGGATATCCAGCACCTGCTCCGCCTGCGCGGCCTCGTCCCCTGGATCGGGGATGCGCCCGGCCGGGAACTGGCGCTGCGCGTGCTGGAGGACTTCGCCACGCGGGTGCAGCCGGAACTCGCCACGCTGCGCGCCCAGGTGCTGCATGACGACCTCCATCCCGGCAACATCCTGGTCGATCCGGCGGAGCCGACCCGCATCACCGGGCTGCTGGATTTCGGCGACACGGTCCATACCGCCCTGGTCAACGACCTCGCCGTCGCCGCCAACCACCATGTGGCGCTGGACGGCCATCCCCTGGACGGGGTGGCCGGGATCGTCGGCGCCTATCACGCCGTGCTGCCACTGGAAGCGCGGGAGGTCGCCTTGCTGCCGCGGCTGATCGCGGCCCGCCTGCTCATCGGGGTGCTGGTGCGATCCTGGCAGGCGAGGGAAACTCCCGGCGCCGTTCCACCCCCTGTCTTCGCACGCGCCGCGCTGGAACGCCTGGTGGCCGTGCCCCTCGACGAGGCGCGGGCCCCGTTGTTCCGGGCCTGCGGCATGGAGATTCCCACGTGAGCGCCACCGCCAGCCCTGCTGCCAACCCCTCCATTGAGGGCGCGCTGCCCGACGAGGCTCTGCTGGCGCGCCGGCGCGAGGCGCTCGGCCCGACCTACCGGCTCTTCTACGACGTGCCGGTGCAGGTCGCGCGCGCCGAGGGCGTCTTCCTCTACGCCCCCGACGGGACGGAATACCTCGACGTCTACAACAACGTTCCCTCGGTCGGGCATTGCCACCCGGCGGTGGCCGAGGCGATCGCGAAACAGGCCGCGATCCTCAACACCCATACGCGCTACCTGACGGACAAGGTGGTGGAGTATGCCGAGACGCTGCTCGCCACCTTTCCGGCGGAACTGTCGCAGGTGATGCTGACCTGCACCGGCAGCGAGGCCTCCGACCTGGCGCTGCGCGTCGCCCGCGCCTGCACCGGCAACACGGGCTTCATCACCACCGCCAATGCCTATCATGGCGTCACCCTGGCGGTGAGCGAGATCTGCCCCTCCCAGGGCAAGGTGGTGGCCCCACATGCCCGCGCGGTGCCGGCGCCGGACGGCTACCGGCAGGAGGGCGATGTCGGCGCCCGCTTCGCCGCCGGGGTGCAGGCGGCGATCGACGACCTCGCCGCCCATGGCATCCGCCCGGCGGCGCTGATCTGCGACATGATCTTCGGCAGCGACGGCGTCTTCACGGATCCACCGGGCTTCATGACGGAGGCCGTGGCCCGCGTGCGCGCCGCCGGCGGCCTGTTCATCGCGGACGAGGTGCAGCCCGGCTTCGGCCGCACCGGGACGCATATGTGGGGCTTCCAGCGCCATGGGCTGGTGCCGGACGCGGTGATCCTGGGCAAGCCGGCCGGCAACGGGCTGCCGCTCGCCGGGCTGGTGGCGCAGCCGCGCGTGCTGGAGGCCTTTGCGGCGCAGTCGCGCTACTTCAACACCTTCGGCGGCAATCCCGTCTGCTGCGCCGCCGGCCTCGCCGTGCTGGAGGTGATCAGGCGGGAAGGACTGATGGAGAACGCCGTCCGCGTCGGCGCCCGCATGCGCGCCGGGATGGAGGAACTCGCCACCGCCTATCCCGTCCTGGGCGACATCCGCGGCGCCGGCCTATTCTTCGGCGCCGAGATGGTGCGCGACCGCGCCACCCGCGAAGCCGCGCCCGATCTCGCCGCCCAGGTGGTGAACGGGCTGCGTGCCCGCCGCGTGCTGATCGGCGCCGCCGGGCCGCGCGCCAATGTGCTGAAGATCCGCCCGCCCTTGCCCTTCACCGAGGCGCATGCCGACCGCTTCCTGGCCGCCATGGCCGAGGTGCTGCACGGGCTGCGATGAACCCTCCCCACCGCCACGGAGTTCCCGCCATGGACCAGATCGCCCCCCCTGTCTCTTGATCACATCTACGCACAGCTCCACCGTAAGGCGA
>NZ_BDLP01000097.1:0-12991 GCF_001950415.1 Roseomonas sp. TAS13 | reverse complement strand
GCCTTACGGTGGAGCTGTGCGTAGATGTGATCAAGAGACAGGCTGATGCGGCAGCGCCCGGGCACCGCCAAGGGCATCGTTTTCGTCACCGTGGAGGACGAGCACGGCACCGCGAACCTGGTGGTGTATGCCGACGTCGCAGCCCGCGACCGGGCCGCGCTGATCGGCGCCCGGCTGATGGTGGTCGACGCCCGGGTGGAGCGCGAGGAACGGCGCGCCGAGGTGCCGATCGTCCACCTCATCTGCCGCCGCCTGGAGGACCGCTCCGATCTCCTGCGTGGGCTGATGGCGGAGCCCGGACCTGAAAGCTGGGGCGATCGGTCCATGGCCCGCGCTGACGAGGTGCGCCGCGCCGATCCCGGATCGGGGCGATCCAGTCAGAGGATGCCAGGTAGTCGTGATTTCCGCTAACCGAAAGTCATGACCTCATTTCCTCATGAGGAAAGGGCGCCGCATTTCCTCTCCCCGTTATCTCATGCCCTCATGAGGATAGGAACTCATTGGCGTGGCAGCGGTGGGCATTCCCTATCGTATTAGTACATAATAATCATTGGTTTAAGCGATATTCTGAGAATGAACTCGGTGCATTCCTCATGAGGTCATGACCTTTGGAGATCATGCGATCATGAGGATGTTGTGTCACGTCCTCATGAGGTATATCCCTCATGATCTTGCGAGGGTATGAGGGCATGAGCGCATGAAAGTGGTCGCAGTAACGTCCGACAAAGGCGGAATGGGCAAATCAACCGCCGCTCTCAATCTAGCCTGTGCCGCGGTTGAGGAGGGCTTTGAGGTCGGCATCCTGGATTTGGATCCGCAGGCATCGGTCGGCCGGTGGGCGAGGGTCCGTAAGAAGGCCAAGCTCCCGCCAAAGCCGCTTGCTGAGACATGCGTTCCCATCGACGTGGAAGACCGCCTCGCGGAGCTGGAAGAGGCTGGCGCCGATCTTGTCTTCCTGGACACTGCCGGCCGCGACAACAATGCCATCACGGCTGCTATCGCCAAGGCAGACCTCATCCTGATCCCATGCCATCCTACCGATCTCGAATTGTCGACATTGGGACCAACGCTCAGCCGTCTTCGAGCGGAGCAGAAGCCGAACTATGTCCTGCTGATCGACTGGAGTGCAGGCGCGACCCGTCGCCGTGGCGACGCATCGGTGGCCATCGGCCGTGCTGGAGGCAAGGTTGCTCCCGTTCCTTACACGCACCGCGCCAGTTACCGGGTCGCACTGGAGAATGGCCAGGGCGTCACCGAATTCGAGCCCAATCACAGCGCGGCCAATGAGATCAGGGGCGTGTGGAAGTGGTTGAAGACCGAACTTGGTATCGCTCGGCAAAGGCAGGAGAGGGCGGCTTAAGAAGATGGCACGACGCAGCAGCGCGATTGCCAACCTGGATATCGAGGCGGAAGGTTTGGCACAGCCGGATGGCCTGGCGGAACGTCTTCAGCGGAACCGCGAGACCCGAACCACAACGGTATCTGCGATCACCTCTCCGACGAAAGGAGCCGCACAGCCTGCCGATCCGGCTTCTGCTGTCAACATGCCGCCTGGACGCAGTGGAGGCCGAGGCCGAAATGACTGGCGCAACGGGAAGGCCATGGTCCAGGTGGCTCTCGATGAGGAGATGCACACCGAACTGAGCATCATCGCCAAGCGTCGAAGGATGACGCTGAGCCAGCTTGCCCGCGAAGCCATGAACCTTTGGCTCGAAACCCACGGGCATACCCTTCGCATCCGATGAAGCTAGACCTCATTACCTCATGAGGTAACTTCATGTCCTCATGGTCTCATGAGGAATATTAACTGCCTTGTCTGCGGTGGTCCGCAGTCTCCGTCTAGCCATTACGTCCGAACGATAACCGAGCCGGCCGCTACAGCGGCTCGGCGCATTCGTGGTTCCGGACTGCTGGGTAGGCGGCAAGGACATGAAGTCCCTCACAGCGATTGCCGTTTCCGTTCGCACCGCAGCTGACAATCCTCGAACCGGGCCGGATTGGAGGGCAACGGGTATGAGAGGACATCTGGGGGGCAGGGAAGATCCGCTACCGCTAGCGTCGGACGCGCGACAAGGGTTCGTCGCTGCGCTCCCGCGCCGGGGCAGGCCCCGGCCGCGCCCTTGTCCCGCCTCCGCCTCGCGGTCGCCGGGTGGAATCCAGGCGAAGGATTCCGGGCGATGAGTGGGCATGACGAGGAACTGCAGCGGCTGCGCGAGGGGGTGAACTGTGCAGCCCTGCTTGAACGGTTGACGCCCCCATGGCGGCTGGACAAGGCCGCCAGCACACGGGACTGCCTCAAGTACCGCCGGGGCAAGGGCGAGATCATCATCGTCAACCATGGCGGCCACGGCTGGTGGGACGCCGGGGGCACCGCCAAGGGCGACGTGTTCGGGCTGGTGCAGCACCTGAACCCCGGACTGAGCTTCGGCCATGTCCGCAAGCTGCTGCGGGAGATGATCGGGCTCCAGCCCAGCTTTCCCGAGCACCCTCGGACGGTCAGGGCCGCCGGCGACGGCATCCCAGCAGCGGATCGCTGGACCGCGGCCCGTCCTCTCCGCCCGGGCGGCAGGGCCTGGCGCTACCTGACGGAAGCCCGCCGGCTGCCGGGCCCGATCCTGCGGGCCGCCGTAGCGTCCGATGCGATCCGGGAGGGCGCCTATGGCACGGCCTGGTTCGCTCACCGCGACGAGTTGGGCGCCCTGACCGGCTTCGAGATGCGGGGCGCGGATTTCCGTGGCTTCGCCAAGGGGGCGGACAAGACCCTGTTCCGGCTGCCCGGTTGGATCCCGTCGCAGCCACGGCGCCCGAGCCGGCTGGCCGTGGCCGAGGCGCCGATCGACGCCCTCAGCCTCGCGGCCATCGAACGGTTGCGGGGCGACACCCTCTACGTGGCGACGTCCGGAGGCATGGGCCCCGGAACGGTACGCGGTCTCGCCCTCCTGCTGGCGGACCTGGCCACCTTCCCGGATGCCCTGCTGGCCAGCGCGACCGACAACGATCCGGCTGGCGATCGCTATGCCGCCATGCTGGCCGAGCAGGCCGCGGCGGTCGGCGTGCGCTGCGAACGGCTGGCGCCGCCCGCGCCACTGAACGACTGGAACGACGCGCTGACACAGGGGAGGGGGGCATGACCGCCTTCACGGAAACCCCGACGACACCTCTCAGCCAGGACGCGGTGGATCTTGCGCGAGCACTGCGCGCTGCCTTCCAGCGCATGCCCGAGCGCCGGCGACAACGCTGCACGGTCCCGCCCACCGGCGACGCCGGCATCGACCGCCCCGTGCTGGTCGAGGCCTTCGACGGCTCGGACCACTACGCGGGGGTGATCGTCAGGGGAGAGCGTGACGACGCCGGCGCCTGGCTTCTGGACGAGGCCTTCACTCTGCTCACCCTCGACCACGGTGACGGCGCCGACGCCGCGCTGGTGGCGTGCAACGGATGGAACTGCCATGTCGAGCGCCTCTGATCTCGCCGTGCAGGGCCGGCCGATCGCCGGTCTGACGCGCACCCAGGCCGAGGCGGCTTCGCTGACCGGAGCGGTGCTGGTGCTGGCCGGTGCCGGGACCGGCAAGACCAGCACCCTCACCGCCGGCGTCGCGCTGCGCATCGCCGAGCGTGGCATCCCGGCCGCCCGGATCCTGGCCGTGACCTTCACCAACAAGGCTGCCGGCGAGATGCGGGCGCGCATCGTCGCGCTGCTCGGGGGACAGTCCGCGCCGTCCTGGATCGGCACCTTCCACGGGCTCGGTGCCCGGCAGCTCCGGCTGGAGCCGGAGATGGCCGGTCTGCGGGCGGATTTCGATGTGCTCGATGCCGACGATGCCAGGCGACTGCTCAGGCGCGTCATGAAGGCGTCCGGGACGGAGGCGGGCGAGGACGAGATCATCGGCAAGGACCCCGTCAAGGCGATCGCCGGCCATATCGGGCGCTTCAAGGAGAACATGGTCACGCCCGCCCAGGCGGCGGTCCGGGTCGAGGCCATGCTGGCCGCCAGTCCGCTGGCCGATGCCTCTGGGCTGCGCGCCGCAGCGCGCCTCTACCCGGAGTATCAGCGCCGGCTGCGAGACGCCAATGCCGCCGACTTCGGGGACCTCCTGCTCTGGCCCGCCGTGGCGATGGCAGCCGACGAGGAGCGCCGCCGCCGCCTTGCCGGCCGCTTCTCCTGCCTGCTCGCCGACGAGTACCAGGACGTGAATGCCGTGCAGTACCGCTGGCTTCGGCTGATGGCGCAGGACCACGGTGAGATCTTCGCGGTGGGCGACGACGATCAGGCGGTGTTCGGCTGGCGAGGCGCCGATATCGAGTACATCCGGCGCTTCACGCGGGACTTCCACGGCTCTGCCGTGGTCAAGCTGGAGGAGAACTTCCGCTCCACCGGGCATATCCTCGCCGCGGCCAATGCGGTGATCGCGCGCGACGACACTCGGCTCGGCAAGACGCTCCGACCCACGCGCGAGCAGGGCCAGCCGATCGAGGTGGTGAGGTTCCGCAACGACGAGGCCGAGGCCACCGGCCTCGCCTCGGAGATCCGCAGCCGCCACGCAGAAGGCGTACAATGGCAGGACATGGCCATCCTCTACCGCGCCAACCACCTCTCGCGCGGAATCGAAGACGAGTTGCTGCGGGCCAAGGTGCCCTACGTCCTCGTCGGCGACGTCGCCTTCTACCAGCGTGCCGAGATCAAGGATGCCCTCGCGCTGCTGCGCCTCGCCAACTCGCCAGACGACTGCCAGTCCGACGAGGCCTTCCGCCGTGCCTGCAACAACCCGCCCCGTGGCATCGGTCCGAAAGCCCTCGACCTGCTGGAGCGCGACGCGGAGTGGCGTGGATCGTCCCTGCTGGCGGCGTGCCACACCGCCGACTTGCCGCCCCGGGTCCGGGGCACGGCGGGAACCTTCGCCGATGCCATTCGAGGCGTCGCGGCCGATTCCACGGCCTCGGTCGCCGACCGGCTCTCCCAGCTGCTCGACCGCACCGGCTATCGCCAGTGGCTCCGCGACAGCAGGGCCGAGACGGTCGAAGGGAGGCTGGAGAACCTCGCGGAGCTGGTGCAGCTGGCCAGTGGTTTCCATTCCGCGACCGATCTGCTGGAGCATGCCGCCCTGGCCAGCGCAGCTCCCGGCGAGGAGACCGAAGGGCGGGTGCAACTCCTCACCCTCCACCGGGCCAAGGGCCTGGAGTTCGGGCACGTCTTCCTGCCTGCCTGGAACGACACGATCTTTCCGAGCCAGTACGGTGATGCTGCCGAGGAACGGCGCCTGGCCTATGTGGCCCTGACCCGGGGCAAGGAGCGGGTGGCCGTCAGCTACGCCGAGTTCCGGCGCGGCTACGTCGATCCCTCGCCGTTCCTCGACGACATCCCGGCCGACAACCGCCACGAGGGCTGGCTGCGGCCCGTGGCGCGGCGGCCAGCGCGGATCTCGCCCCGTCAGGCCGGTATGGACGCCCTCAACGAGATGGTCGCCGGCCTTCGGTCCCGGCCGACGGCATAGCAGGCCGCTGCTCGATCACATCCCCACAGGAAACCAGCGATGCACACCGAAGCCTCCTTCATCCAGCGCCTCGAGCGCTACCGTTCCTCGAACACCGTGCCCCATGCGGTTTGGGTCGCGGACTGGCAAGCCGAGACCGATCGATGGAGCGATCCCGTGCTCCTGCCCCGCAGCAACGTCGAGCCGGCCCTCGCGGCGGCCGAATTCGTGCAGAGCCTGGACCGGGAGATGGACCGTCAGGCCGCGGACAGGTTCTTCTCCGCCTGGGGCGGTCGCGTGGCATGGTTCTTCTGCCGCCGGGAGGGGGACGTCGCGGTCGCCTACCTTCGTCAGGCCGTGGGACATCATTCTCCCATCCTTATGGGCTGGACGGACAGGGTGGAGAACAAGATCCAGGACGTGGCGCACGCCCATCCGCTCCTGGCACGCTTCCTGGGCATGAGAGAGTACAGTTGGGACACCCCGGAGTACCGGACCCTGTGTGCCGACCTCGGCCTCGATCCGGACTTCCAGCGGCCCTGTCCCCTGCCGGAGCATGCGGAGATGGGCGGCCAGCTGATCCGCTGGCTCGGCAAGCAACTCAACATCCTGGGTGTCATCGGGCCGGCGATGGACGATCCGCGGTGGGTGTACCTGAACTTGGGGAGGGACATGGTCACGGCCCTGCTACCCGAGGGCCGTGAACGCCCCTGGACCATCCGCGAGATCCTCGGGCGTCTCAAGGCGGTGCCCCCGCATGCCGTGCCATGCCGTGACGAGTTCCTGCGGGCCTTCGCAGACGTTCCTGCCGCCGAGCCGGGAGAGCGGCCGTGGCGGCCAGTTCCGCCGCCGAGCTTTTTCGCCCGTGTCGAGGCACTGCTGAGGCGTCCCGTGCAAGGGCGCTGAGGAGCGTCGAAGGAAAGGGAGGTGGAGTGGCAGGAGGCCCTGCCACCCTCGCCCGGTGCGCAGCAAGGGTTCGTCGGCTGGTGCCTCCCGCCGCTGCGCGGCGCCCTTGTCTCGCCCCGGATCGGGGCGGCTGCGGGGAGGGGTCTTCAAGAAGAAGACCAGCAGGAGATTCCACCCGTGCCCCACATCACCCCCGTCTCACCTAACCCCTGTGTTCCCGTCACCCGGATCCGCGGCGCCCTGGGCGACAAGGTGCTGCGCAAGAGCCCGGAACTGTTCAACCAGGGTTTGCCTACCGTGCTGGCCGAGGTGCTTCAGAACGCCCGCCGCGCCGGCGCCACCCGCGTCGGGATCGAGCTCCTCGGCGAGGAGGGCCGCGCCACCCTGGCAGTGCGCGACGACGGCCATGGCATCACCGACATGGCCAGGCTGGTGACCTTCGGTGCTTCCGCCTGGGACGAGCGCACCGACCTCGTGGAGAACGCCGCCGGCATGGGGGTGTTCTCGCTGGCCTCGCGCGGCGTCACTGTGCGCTCGCGCGGGCAGCGGGTGACGCTGAGTCGGGCTGTGTTCTGCGGTGAGGCCGAGGCCGCCGTGCTACCCGACCCGGAGATGGTGGTGGGCACCGAGCTACTGTTCCCGGTGGTCGAGCGGGCGGTCGAGCGGGCGTGCCGCTTCTACCCCCTGCCGGTGACGCTGAACGGCCGGCCGCAGCCGCAGCCGGGTTTCCTGGAAGGCGCCGAGCACGTCGTGGAATGGCAGGGGCTGCGGCTGGGCGTCTTCCGGGAGGTCGGCCCCAAGGTGCTGGACCTGTTCGACAGGCACCGCGGCTGGGACAGGCGCCTCTACCTGAACTTCCATGGCCATGTCGTGGAGTGCGGAGCGGCTGTCGCGCTTGCCGAGGTTGGCGGACCGACCCGTAACGTCTTCGTGGACGTGGTCTCGGCGCCGGACCTGCGGCTGGTGCTCCCGGTGCGGAACGAACCGATCGACAACGACTTCTTCCGAGCCATGCGGGCCCGCGCCGAGCGAGCGCTGCTGGAAGCCGTCGCTCTTGGAACCACGCACTCGTTGCCCTTCGACGATGCCCGTCGGGCAAAGGCGATGGGTATCGAGCTTCCGTCTGTGCGGATCCCGCTCACACCCTGGCGTCTGAACACCGACGTCACACGCCACCGTATCGAGGAGCTTCCCGGACCTGTCGTGCTTGGCACGCCGGGTACGGAGGTGCTGTTGACCGACGCACTCGGCATCGAACAATGCAGTGCAATGAACCTCGATCTGATTCTGCGCGGATGGTCGGACAGGCCGCGGGTGGTCGTGGCGGATTCCAGATTCGAGGGCTATCGCGAGTATGACACCCTGCGCGTGGTGCGCGCGATCTCGGCGGTTGCGACCGATGCCGAAGGATCTGACGAGGAATTTCCGGGCTCGACGATACGGTCCGGAAGCGCGCCGCAGGACGCCGAGTACCAGGTGGTCGAGACGCTTTCCGCACGCCTCATGGTAGCGGCGGATGCCAGGAAATGGGCACAGCCCGCCGTAATGCACGAGGCGGCGGTTCCGTTCTTCTTCACCGATGAGCCGTCGTTCGATGGCATGCCGAGCTTCGTGGTTGTGCGCGGCACCGAGCCCGGGGACCTTTCGGACGCCTTGGTCGAGGGGTTCTTCGCGGAAAACGAGGACGTCGGCAACGACAGCAGCGATCGCCAGCTGGAAGCCTTCTCGGCCGAGGCCCGCGACCTCTCTCGCACCCTCCTCCTGGACGGCGACGCGGCCACGGCGGCCCGCATTGTCGAGCATCTGCGCAACATTCGCTGGGAGCTGCGTAGCCTTCAGAAGGGTAGCATCGAACTGCACATCGTGGAGGACCAGATCGGCAGCACGATCCGTATCGTCGGTCCAAGCGGCCGGGAAGTGACCGCGATCCTCTGAGGAGGACGGGGAAGGGCGAATGAGCAGGACGGGGGAGGGCGCTGCCACCCTCTCCCGGCGCGCGGCAAGGGTTCGTCGGCTCACGCCTCCCGCCGCTCCGCGGCGCCCTTGCCCCACCCCGGCAGGGGCGGCCGGCGGGCTGGGTCTTCGGGAAGAAGACTCAGCAGAAGGATGAGATCCATGGATCTCCACGAACGGCTCGCCAGGCGCCAGGGACGTCACGAGGACATGAAGGCCATCGCCGGCCTCGCCCTGATCGTCTGCATCCTCCTTGCAGGCGCCATGCTGCCTGGCTTCCTGGCAGATCACGCCTCCACTGTCCGTGTGCCTGCCCAGCAGGAGGCCCGCCGATGAGCAGGATCACGCCGCTCACCGACGGCCAGGACCTCTCCATCCTGGTGCTGGAGGATGTGGTGTCAGACGGTTACGGCCTTATCAGGACCGAAGCCAGCCCCGCGACACAGGTGGCCGTTGCCCATGACGGAACACTCCGCGGCACGGAGCAGGCCAAGGCCTATGTCGCGCTCCTCGCGCGTGCTCCGGCCATGCGCCGTCTCCTCGACCAGGCGCTGATCTTCGAGGCCGACGCCTTCGACGCCGACGAGCCGGTATCGGGCGCCGACCTCGTCGAATGGTTTGCCTTCTGGCGGCTGGAGGTTCGGACCGCGCTATCGCGGCCGGCGCTCGCCGCCTCGTAGGACGCCCTGCCTGCCTGAGGGAGCAACACGTCCATCCGGTTGCCCGATCCATCACGATCCACAGGATCCGAGACATGCCTCATCCGGCACATCTTCCGCGCTTCCTCGTAGTGCGGCCCTATCTGGGCCATGCCTCGCGAGAGGGCGCCTACGCACATCTCGAAGCTCTGGTCATGTACTCGCGTGGCGACGTGCAACCCACACGGTACGGCGACCTGCGGCCACTGCTTCGCTGGGACGATACGCCGCGTCCGATCCTGCACGAGGGGCTGCGTTGGTCGTGCCAGATCGACGACCGCACCCCCGAGGTCTACGGCATCCATTACGGCTACACGTCCGAGCACGCCGACATCTTCACCGCGGCGGACCTCGCCCGCTACGGCAGGTCGATCCCTGCCCTTCGCAGGGCCATGGATCGGCTGCAGGAACGCGACGGGCCGGCCGGACACGTTGCCGTGCTGCTGCTCCGGCTGGCCCGGGTCCTGAAGGTGCGCGGCATCGCACTGCTCGAACCCCGGCTCGGCGAAGCCTTCTTTGCCGACGACCATCGCTTCCGGCGGCTGGAGATAGTGCCCGACTACGGCCCCGTGTTCGCCGAGATTGGCAACGTGGCGGCGGAACTGCACCGTCACTGTGCCGCGCGATGCGGCCGTGCGGCGGCCTGAGCCGTGACCCCGATCCAGCCCGCCCTATGCCAGCACTGCGGGGAGCCGTCGGTACTGGAGATCGCGGAGGCGTGGTCCGACCACGCCTTCCTGCTCGATACCTGTTGCCTGGCCGCCCACGAGGAGGTCTGCGCCGGCATGGCTGACGATCCGGCCTGGGCACGCGACCTGCTGCGGCATCTAGGTGCCGAGGAAATGCTCGGCCACCGCCTCCGGCGCATCGCCGACACCGGCTGCGGCCAGTTGCTGCTCGACTGGAAGCTGGCGATCCGGCCGGTGAGCTTCGCGGCAGCGGCGGGGTTCGTGCGTCGCCACCACGCCCATAACGCGGCACCGACCGTCTGGCGCTATGGGGCCGCCATCGCGAATGGCCCGACGTGGCTGGGCGTGGTGATGGTGGGAAATCCCGTTGCGAGGGGGTTGATGGGACGGGGCATCGTCGAGGTGAACCGGCTGTGCCTGCGCCGCGATGTGCCACGCGCCCTGGCCTGGAACGCCTGCTCACAGCTTTACGGCTGGGCTGCCCGCGAAGCCGCCGCGCGGGGCTTCACGGGCATCGTCACCTACACCCGCGAAGACGAGGACGGTGGCAGCCTGACGGCCGCCGGCTGGTCTCTCGAGACCCGCATCCGTGGACGCTCGTGGAGCAGCGGAAGCCGCGTCCGCGTCGATCGGGGACCGCCGGTCGACAAAAACCGCTGGAGCCGCTCGCTCAGGCCACTCACCAAAGTCCAGAAGCGCTCGGCACCGCCGGCCATGATGCCGCTTACCCTGGGCACCGATTGAGGGGGCGGCCGCCGACGGTCCGATGAAGGGAAGAGTCGAGAAAGAGGTGTGAACCGGATACCGCGGAACGGGGCGGGAGGGGTGCCGCACCCCGTCCTCCGCCGCAAGGGCAAGGGCCTGGCGGCCCGCCGCGATGCGGCGCCCCTGCCCCGGAGGAACGGCGCCGCGGCGGCCTGGGAGTTGTTCGGAAAGGAACATCCCCATGGAAATCCGCCGCCTCGCTCCCCGGGCACCCGCCGCGCTCTCCCGATCGCTTCCACTGGCCGATGCCGGCGAGGCGCTCGCCTGCACCCGCTGCGGCAGTGCCTACCAGGGCGACCCCACCCTGCTGGTGGCCTGCCCGGTGTGCTTCGTCGCGCCGGGCGTTCCCTGCTGCAAGCCCGATCATGGCCGGGTCCGGCAGTCGCACCTCTCCCGAAGCCGCGATGCCCTGGCGGCAGGGCGCATGCCGGCCTGCGGCGCCCTGACCTGGGACGGGCTGCACGCCTTCGCGGTGCCGGTGCCGGCCGCGCCTCGACACGTCTCCAGCTCGATCTGAGGGCGATCCGATGACCCATGTTCGCCGCTTCCTCGACCTGTCCACCGCCCACCTCGCGCTGGAGGACCGCACCTGCCTGATCGGCGCGGCCCAGGCCGGGGTGCGCGGCGAGGTGTGCTGCGGCGCGATGCCCTATGGCTGGTTCGTCTACGCCCATGACGAGCGCCCGGACATCGCCGATACGCTCTGGGCCCTCATGGTCGAAGCCCGCCGACAGGGTTGCGAGTACCTGCTGTTCGACGCCGACGGCCCGGCCCTCCCGGATTTCCCTTGCTTCGACTGGGATGAGCCTTCGGCATCGCCCTTCGTCGCCGAGGTGGCGCGACGCCCGGACGGATCACCCTGAGAATCCGGACCGAACGTCCGAGCGCCGGACATCGAGTACATCTGGAGATCAGGAAAGCGGGCAACCACGAAATCGGGAAAGTAGGAGATCAGGAGAGCGGGAGAGGAGAGGCCGTTCCGCACCGGTCCGGCCGCCGCAAGGGTTCGTCGCTGCGCTCCCGCGCTCCGCGCGCCCTTGCCCCGGCCCGCCCGGATGCGGGGCTGGGGAGGTGTTCCGAGAAGATGAAAGGGAACACCGATGGCTCAGCCTCGCCGTCAGACCGCCGATCGCCCGGCTCCCCGCGACCATTACGCCGAGATCACCAGCCAGATCGTGGAGGCCCTGGAGGCCGGCACGGTGCCGTGGCGCCGGCCCTGGGACCAGGACAAGGCCGGTGCCGGTCCGCTGTCGCCCCGCAACGGGGTCACCGGGCGCCGCTACCACGGGATCAATGTGCTGCTGCTGGGCATGACCGGCCTGGCCTTCGCCGGCACGGATCCCCGCTGGCTCACCTACAGGCAGGCCGAGGAGAAGGGGTGGCAGGTCCGCCGCGGCGAGCGCGGCAGCCGCGTCTTCTTCTTCCGCAAGCTGACCCTGCGGGACGGCGACGCCGCACCCGAGGCGGGAGGCGAGGGCACCCGCACCGTGCCGGTGCTTCGTGCGTACACGGTGTTCCACGCGAGCCAGGTGGAGGGCATCCCGAGCTTCGAGGCCCCGTCCACCGAGGAGGCCTCCTGGCGCACGCCCGAGGCGGCCGAGACGATCATGCGCAACAGCGGCGTGGCGTTCCGGGAAGGAGGCGACCGCGCCTACTACTGGCCGGCGACGGACCACATCCAGATGCCGCCGCGCGCGGCCTTCGCCACGCCGGAGGGCTACTGCGCCACGGGCCTGCACGAGCTGGCTCACGCCTCCGGCGCGAAGCACCGCCTCGACCGTGACCTGACGGGTCGCTTCGGCAGCCACGCCTATGCCCAGGAGGAGCTCCGTGCCGAGCTGACATCCTGCTTCGTCGGCGCCGAGCTGGGCCTGCCCTGCGACATCCCGAACCACGCCAGCTACGTCTCATCGTGGCTCAGGACGCTTCGGCAGGACAAGCGCGAGATCTTCCGCGCCGCGGCCGAGGCCCAGCGCATGGCCGACTACCTGCTCGGCTTCCATCCCGGGCACGCCCGACGGGCGGCCGAGGAGGCGCGGCGCGACGAGGCCGCGGAGGCGGCGTGAGCGCCGCCCTGCTGCCCGGCGCGGCGGCGCTGGCCCCGGAGCTGCGCTCCTACGACCACGTCATCCTGTTCACCTCGGGGGGCAAGGACGCCACGGCCTGCCTGGTCGAGCTGCTGGAGCGCGGCGTGCCGCCCGCGCGCATCGAGCTGCACCACCACGAGGTGGATGGCCGCGGCGAGGCCTCCATGGACTGGCCCGTGACCGGCGCCTACGTCGCGGCACAGGCGGCGGCGTTCGGGCTGCCGCTCTACCGCTCCTGGCGCGAGGGCGGCTTCGAGCGGGAGATGCTGCGCCAGGATGCACCGACGGCGCCGATCCTGTTCGAGACCCCTCATGGCCTCATGAGGACAGGAGGGGCCGGACCGCGCAACACCCGGCTGCTGTTCCCGCAGGTCTCGGCCGACCTGTCGGTGCGCTGGTGGTGCTCGGCGGCCCTCAAGATC
>NZ_BDLP01000096.1:0-13019 GCF_001950415.1 Roseomonas sp. TAS13 | reverse complement strand
CGGCATCGACGCCGCCGGGGCGGCGCTGGAGGCGGCGCGCGCCCATGCCGCCCTGTCCGGCCTGGAGATCGACTACCGCGCCGCGCGGCCGGAGGAAGTCTCCGGCGAATGGGACGCGGTGGTCTCGCTGGAGGTCATTGAGCATGTGGCGCCGGAGGAGCGCCCGGCCTTCCTCGGCGCCCTGGCGCGGCTGACCCGGCCCGGCGGCGCCGTCTTCCTGTCCACGCTGAACCGCACGCCGCGCGCCTTCCTGATGGCGAAGCTGGGGGCGGAGTATGTGCTCCGGCTGCTGCCGCGCGGCACCCATGACTGGAAGCTCTTCATGACCCCAGCCGAGCTGGGGGCCGGGCTGCGCGAGGCCGGACTGCGGGTGGAGGATATTTCCGGGATGGGCTTCGATCCGCTCAGCCGCCGCTGGCGCGCGACGCGGGATGTCGGGGTGAACTACATGCTGATGGCGGGGAAGGATTGAGACGAAAAAACAACCCAAGGTTGTTTTCCTTCAGGAACGTTGCTAGCCTGGGGTCTGTCGTGTCTCGAGAGCCAAGCCCCTGCCCATCGCCCTGAAACGGTACGCAGCCCTTCTGCGTGGTGCGCTGCTGTGTGGGGTTCTGATGGGCTGCGCCAGGGTGCCGCGCGAGGCGGAGGGGCCGCCACCCACCTTGCCGAGCAACTTTCGCCAGACGATCGCTGTCTCCATGGCTGCGGCGTTCCTGCACGACGGCACCGGCCCGGCCGAGATCCAGCCTGAGCCCGTGCGGAGGGTTACCCTCTTCGAGGGCGAACAGACCTTGCTCTTCGCCCGCTATCCGGTACGGCGGGTAGACTTCCTGGGACGGAACATGCCGGGGATGCGCTGCTTCACCATCTCGACCCCCTGGAAGTCGGGGGACGGCAAGATCGAGATCACGGTTCGATCGGAAAAGCGTGATCCCCAGGAATGCCTGGTGAACACGGCCCTGGTACCCTTCACCGAATTGAACGAGATGCGGCGCCGTGCGGAGGACTGCAAGGCGCGGGGGCAGAAGACCTGCATCCTGTCCACTACCTTCTCCGGCGGCGAGGCTGAGTTGCTCCGGCGGATCGAGCGGCTGCAGGACCCGCCGCTGCCACGCGGCAACCCCTTCCGCTGACGCTCCGGGCCAGCGCGGCCCGGAGCGGCGCGCCTCAGCGCCCGAAGCCGTTAAGGAAGCGTTCCAGCAAGCCGCCGATCACCTCCACCGCATAGCCGCCCTCCTGCACGATGGCGGTGGGCAGGCGCAGCCCGCCGATGGCCTCGCCGGCCCGGCCGAAGCCATCCGCCGTCACCGAAAGGGCGTTCAGCGGCTCGTCCTTCGAGGCGTCGAAACCCAGGCTGACCACCAGCGCCTCCGCGCCGAAGTCCCGGATGGCGCCCAGGCCGGTGCCGATCGCCTCCAGCCATTCCGGATCGCCGCTGCCCAGGGCCAGGGGCAGGTTCAGGTTGAACCCGGCGCCCATCCCTCCGCCGCGCTCGTCGGCATGGCCGACATACCAGGGGTAGTAGCGGTCCGGATCGCCATGGACCGACACGAAGAGCACGTCGTCGCGCTCCCAGAAGATGCCCTGGGTGCCGTTGCCGTGGTGGCTGTCGATGTCGAGCACGGCGACCTTGCCCGCGCCCCTGGCCCGCAGCCGCTCCGCCGCCAGGGCGGCGTTGTTCAGGTAGCAGTGGCCGCCGGCCCGGGCGGCATAGGCATGGTGCCCGGGCGGCCGCGCCAGTGCGTAGGCGGAACCGCCGCCCGCCGCCACCTCGGCCGCGGCCAGCGCCCCGGCCGCCGCCAGCACCGAGGCTTCCCAGGTGCCGGGGCCGATCGGGCAAGCGGCGTCGGCGGTATACCAGCCGGTCTTGCCGATGATCGTGGTGGAGCGCCGCGCGCCCTGTGCCAGCATCTCGGGCGAGGGGTGCATGTTGGGCACCACCTCCTCGCCATGGCCCGGCATGGCCTCCCATTCCGTCAGGGCGCCCCGCAGGAAGTCCAGGTAGTCCGGGGCATGCACCGTGCCGAGGGCCGTGGCGTCCGCATCGCCCGGGGCGGCGATCTCCAGCCCCATCCGCCGGCAGGCCGCCAGCAGCGCCTCCGCCCGGGCCGGGACCTCGAAATGCGGCCGCAGGTGCCCCCGTTGCAGGAAGAAGCGCGGCGCATGCGCCAGTTGCCGGTCGTCCCAGAAGACCTTCATGCCGGTTCCCATCCGTATCCGCCCGGCAGCTTCCCGCCCCCGGGCGCTCCCGGCAAGGCCATCCCGCCCCGTTCCGGGGGCACCGCCCTCAGCGGCCGGGCGGCCCGTCCAGCACCCCGCGCACCCGCGCCGCCAGCTCGGCGAAGGTGAAGGGCTTGCCGATCACCTCCACGCCCGCGTCCAGCCGGCCGTGATGCGTCAGGGCGTCGCGGGCATAGCCGCTGGTGAAGAGCACCTTCATCCCCGGCCGCAGCAGCCGCGCCCGCGCCGCCAGCTCCGCCCCGTTCATACCGTTGGGCAGCACCACGTCGGAGAAGAGCAGATCCGGCACCAGCGAGGGCGAATCCTCCAGCAGTCGCAGCGTGCCGGGGCCGTCCTCCGCCTCGATCACCTGGTATCCGAGCTCCGACAGCACTTCCACCGAGTAGCTGCGGACATCGGCATCGTCCTCGACCACCAGGATGCTTTCCTGCCGGGCGCGGGCGGCGGGTGTGGGCTCCCCCTCCGGCGGCGCCTCCTCACCGGCGGAAACCAGGCGCGGCAGGTAGATCCGCACCGTGGTGCCCAGGCCGGGTTCCGAGTAGATCCGAATATGGCCGCCGGACTGGCGGACGAAGCCATAGGTCATGGACAGGCCCAGCCCTGTTCCCTGCCCCACCGGCTTGGTGGTGAAGAAGGGCTCGAAGACCCGGCCGACGACCTCCTGATCCATGCCCGTGCCGGTGTCGGTCACGCTGATCACCACGTATTGGCCGGGTCCCAGTTCCTCGCCGCGCAGGGCGATGGCTTCCGAGAGGCTCAGATTCCCCGTCTCGATCGCCAGCCTGCCGCCGCCGGGCATGGCATCGCGCGCATTCACCGCGAGGTTCAGCAGCGCGTTCTCCAGCTGCCCCGGATCGGCCTCCACCCGCCACAGGTCCGGCGCCAGGGCGGTGCGGATGGCGATGGTCTCGCCCAGGGTGCAGGCCAACAGGTCCGACATCCCCTCCACCAGCCCGTTCACCTGCAGGGCGCGCGGCGCCAGGGGCTGGCGGCGGGAGAAGGCCAGGAGACGCTGCGTCAGCACCGCGGCGCGCCGGGCGCCGCTCGCCGCATTCTCGGCCGAGCGCCGCAGCCGCCCCGCCTCGGGCGGCAGGCTGCGCTGCAGGATGTCCAGGTTGCCCAGCACCACCTGCAACAGGTTGTTGAAGTCGTGCGCCACGCCGCCGGTGAGCTGGCCGATCGCCTCCATCTTCTGCGACTGGCGGAGCTGCGCCTCGGTGCGGCGGAGGATCTCCTCCTGCCGCCGCTCCACCGTCACGTCGCGGCCCACCGCGTGCAGGAACTCGCCCTCCGGCACGACGTTCCAGGAGATCCGGCGGTAGGAGCCGTCCCGGTGACGGATGCGGTTCTCGAAATGCTCCACCCCCTGGCCATCCGCGAGGCGCGCCAGCTGGACACGGGTCAGCGCCGTATCCTGCGGATGCACGAAGCCCAGGATGCCGGTTCCGGAGGGCGGCTCCGCGGGCCAGCCCAGGACGCGCTCCCAGGCCGGGTTCACCGCCTCCGCCGTCAGGTCATCCTGGCGGATCACCACCATGATATCCTGGGAATGATGCCAGATGCGGTCCAGGTCCCGGCTGCTCCGCTCGACCCGGGCCTCCAGCTTCTCGCGCGAGCGGAGCAGCGCCTCATCCTCGCGCTTGCGCGCGGTGGTGTCGCTCACCACGCCGACGAAGCGGACGCAGCGCCCTTCCTCGAAGAAGCTCTGCCCGGTCAGCGACAGCCAGCGCTCGCGGCGGTCCGCCAGCCCGACAATCCGGAACTCCGTGGTCAGCCGCCCGCTGCCGGCGGGCGAGAGGGCGTCCTCCATCTCCTGCCGGACCCGGGCGCGCATCCGGGGATGCAGGGCGGACAGGAAGCTGTCCTCGTAGGTCAGGGGCCGCTCGTCATCGAGGGACAGGCCGAACAGCGCCCGGCAGGCTGCGTTCCAGTGCAGCACCCCGCGGGCGACATCCAGGTCCCATGTGCCGAGGCCGCTCGCCTCCACCGCGAGGCGTGCGCCCGCCTCGCTGACACGCAGCGCCCGCTCGACCCGCACGACGTCGCGGGCCAGGGTCACGTCGTGCAGCGTGGCCAGGAAATAGCGGACCTGGCCCTGCGCGTCCCGCAGCGGGCCGATGCGGACCTCGTTGCGGAAGGGGGTGCCGTCCCGCCGGTAGTTCAGCAGTTCGACGGTGATGTCCCGCGCCTCGCCCATCGCGTCCCGCAGGGCGTCCACCGTGGCGCGGTCCGTGCCGGGCCCCTGGAGGAAGCGGCAGTTCCGGCCCAGCACCTCCCGGCCGTCATAGCCCGTCATCTGGAGGAAGGCGGCATTGGCGAACACGATGGGATTGTCCGGGCGCGCCGGGTCGGTCAGCACCATCGGCGCCAGGCTGTAGCTGGCGACGGCCAGGAAGGGCAGGCCCGGGTCGGGAAAGTCGCCGACCAGGGCGGAACCGGTGTCCCGCCCCCAGCAGTCCAGCGCTTCCATCAGCCGGGCCGCCCGGGCATGGCACCGCGGCGGGGAGCCCTGATCCGGCCCCCGCCCCGGCACGTACCATCAGCCATCCGAGCGGGGCACCCAGGGAATGCGGGCGATCTCGATACCCTCGTCGCGCAGCGCCTCGGCCTCCGCATCCGTGGCCTCGCCATAGATGCCGCGGCGCTCGCTCTCGCCCGCCTGCATCCGCCGCGCCTCCTCGCTGAAGTCGCGGCCCACATAGTCGCAGTTGCGCTCGACCTCGCCGCGAATGCGCTGCAGCAGTGCCATGACCTGGGCGGGCATCGGCCCCGCCGCCACGGGCTGGCTCGCGGGGCCCGGCATGGCGGGAACGGGCGGCGACGGCGTGGGCGCATCGGAAAGGGCCGGACCGGCCACGGGGCCTGCCTCCGGCCGCGACTTCGCGATCGACGGCGCCATCAGCGCACGCTGGACCTCCGTCCCGCCGCAGACCGGACATTCCACGAGGCCATTCCTGGCCAGTTTCTCGAAACCCGCGCTGTCCTGGAACCAGCCATCGAACTCATGGCCACCTTCGCAGCGCAACTGGTAGTGGATCATCCCTGTTCCGTTCTCGGCCCCATCGGCTTCGCGCCGCCCCATTCCGGATTCCGGCAGGGGCGCCGGCATTCCGGTGCTGCGAGCCATGCGCCTGTTCAAACCCTATTCTGGCACTCGAATATTCCGAGTGCCAGTGGGCCGTGCCGAGCCTGCCGGAACCCAGGCGGGCGAGGCCGGCCCGCCACGCCGGGCGGTGGGATCAGGCCGTCAGCAGGCTGTCCAGCTTGCCCGCGCGCTCCAGCGCAAAGAGGTCGTCGCAGCCGCCGATCGCCTGCCCATCGATGAAGATCTGCGGCACCGTGGTGCGGCCGCCGGACCGGCGGACCGCGTCCTCGCGCGCCGGAGAGCCGTGCGGCGCATCGAATTCCTCGAAGGCGGCGCCCTTGCGCATCAGCAGCGTCTTCGCGCGCGCGCAATAGGGGCAGAAGGGGGTGGTGAAGATCTCGACCTTGGCCATGTTCCCTCAATTCGTTCCGCCGGGCCCCCGGGTCAAGTCTCACCCCTGCCTATCCGTGTTTCCCGGGGCAGCACGCGGGCCGCCGCCAGCACATCGACCTCCCGCGCCCCGGCCTCCAGCAGAGCGCGGGCGCAGGCGGCGGCGGTGGCGCCGCTGGTGAGCACGTCGTCCACCAGCAGCACGCGCTGCCCGGCGATGGCGCGCCGCCCCCGGGGCGTCACCAGGAAGGCGCCTTCCACCTCCATCGCCCGCCCGGCGGCGCCCAGGCCGCCCAGGGAGGTCGTGCCGCGCATCCGGCGCAGCCCGTCCGGCAGCCAGGGCCGCCCCGCCTGCCGTCCCAGATGGCGCGCCAGCAGCGCCGACTGGTTGTACCGGCGCCGCAGGAGGCGCCGCCAGTGCAGCGGCACCGGCACCAGGATGCCGGCCTCCGCCAGCAGCTCCTTGCCCGCCAGGGCCATGGCGCGGGCCATCGGGCGCGCCAGGTCGGGGCGGTCGCCGTGCTTGAAGGGCAGGATCAGGCGCTTCGACACGTCCCCATAGACGAAGGCCGCGCGCGCCCGGGCGAAAGGAAAGGGCCGTTCCGCGCAGGCGGCGCAGAACAGGCGGCCCGTGGTCGGCACGCCCTGCTCCACATGCAGGAACGGCACGCCGCAGCCGTCGCAGAGCGGGTCGCCGATCCGTTGCAGGTCCCGGAAGCAGGCGGGGCAGAAGGCGCCGTGGCGCATCACCGGCTCCCGGCAGGTAAGGCAGCTGGGCGGCAGCAGCGCATCCAGCAGCCCCTCCCCCATCCGCCCCGCGAGACGGCCCCAGCCCCGCCAGCGGCCGGGCGCCGCTTCCGCCCCGCTCAATGGCCACCCCGCCCGGTCCCAGCGTGCCATCCGCCCTGCATTCCTATCGCCCCCGCTCCGGCCATCGCCTCTCCGGCCCCTGGCTCTTTTCCAGCGCCCACCCTGCTCGTCCTGTCCTTCCGGCCCCACCCCCTGGCGCCGTGGCCGGCTTCGCGCCATCTGCCGCTGCATGTCCGCGCCGCATCAGGTCTTCGACCGCCGCCTCCACCGCCTCCGCCGCGACCGCTCCGCCGCGAGCCTGCGCCAGGTGGCCCCCATCCTGGAGGAAGCCGCCGACCGGCTGCTGGACCGGTTGGACGACTTCACACTGCGCTTCGACCATGCCCTGGACCTTGGCGGGCGGGGCGTGGTGGCGCCGCGGCTGCGCGCCCGCGGCATCGGGCAGGTGGTGTCCATGGACCTGTCGGCGGCCCTGGCGCGACAGGCCGGCAGCCTCCCGGTCGCCGGGGACGAGGAATGGCTGCCCTTCGCCGAGGGCAGCTTCGACCTGGTGGTGGCCAGCCTGTCGCTGCACTGGGTGAACGACCTCCCCGGCGCCCTGGTGCAGATCCGCCGCGCGCTCCGCCCGGACGGGCTGTTCCTGGCCAGCGTGCCGGCGCTGGGCACCCTGCAGAACCTGCGCGAGGCCCTGGCCGCCGACATCGCGGCGACCTATGCGGCACCGGTCACGGCGGAGGACGTGGTGATCACCGCCGGCTGCAACCTCGCCTTCTCCCTGGCCATGCCGGTGATGGCGGGCAGCGGCGAGGCGGTGATGCTGCCCACCCCCTGGTACTTCAACCACCGCATGGCGCTGGAGATCGCCGGGATCGGCGCGGTGCCCCTGCCCTGCGCGGCCGCGGACGGCTTCGTGCCCGATCCGGACCGCGCCGCCGCCTTGCTAGAGGCCAACCCGCAGGTCCGCGCCCTGGTGCTGATCACGCCCAACAACCCCACCGGCGCGATCATCCCGCCGGAGACCCTGGCGCGCTTCGCCGCCCTCTGCCGCGCGCGCGGCGTCTGGCTGGTGCTGGACGAGACCTATCGCGACTTCCTGCCGGGGAAGGAAGCGCCGCACGGGCTCTTCGCCGACCCATCCTGGCGGGACGGCATCGTGCAGCTCTACTCCTTCTCCAAGTCCTATTGCGTGCCGGGCCACCGGCTGGGCGCCATCCTGGCGGGGCCCGGCTTCCGGGCGGAACTCGCCAAATCCGTGGACACTCTGCAGATCTGCCCGCCCCGCGCGGCGCAGAAGGCCATCGCCTGGGCGGTGCCCGCGTTGCGCGACTGGCGCGAGGGCAACCGCGAGCTGATGGGCCGCCGCGCCGACGCCTTCGCCCGGCTGATGGCCCCGATCGGCCATCGCTGGCGCGTGGACGCGCTGGGTGGCTACTTCGCCTATCTGCGCCTGCCCGACGGTGCGCCGGATGCGCTGGAGGCCGCGGAGACCCTGGCCTCCCGCCATGGGCTCCTCACCCTTCCCGGCCCCTTCTTCGGCCCGGGCCAGGAACGCCACCTGCGGCTCGCCTTCGCCAATGCGCCCGAGGAGGCGCTGGCCGACCTGCCGGCGCGGCTTTCCGGCCTGGGCTGAGGCAGCATGGCCCCCGGGCGGGGCGGTTCCGGGCTCTCCCGCCGCTCCCCGCCCCGACGCCATCCCCATGGCCGGGGACCGCGCCCCTATCGCGGCAAAGCGAAGGCCATCACCTCGTCGCCGTTGCGCGAGCGCAGGCCGCCATGCCCACCCGCTGCGATCACCACATACTGCCGCCCGTCCTGGCCGGTATAGGTGAGCGGCGTGGCATTGCCGCCGGCGGGCAGATGGGTCTCCCAGAGGGTGCGCCCGGTGCGGCCATCCAGGGCGCGGAAGGCCTGGTCCGTGGTCGCGCCGATGAAGACCAGCCCGCTGCGCGTCGCCACGCTGCCGCCCATGCTGAAGATTCCGAAGGGCAGGCCGACGGGCGCGCGCAGCCCGGCCGGGCCCATGTCCCGCGTCGTGCCGATCGGACGCTGCCAGACCACCTTGCGGGTCAGCAGGTCGATCGCCTGCATCTGCCCCCAGGGCGGCCGGACGCAGGGGATGCCGGCCGGGTTCAGCCAGGGCTCCACCACGATGGACCAGGGCGTGCCGTGCTGCGGGTTGTTGGCGAAGGGCGGCTGCGGATAGGGCTGCCCCCAGCCCGCCCAGGGCTTCACCAAGCCCTGCCGCACCGCCTCCTCATAGGGCAGCATCCGCAGCTTGAAGGGCATGAAGGTGGTGTTGATGTAGAGCAGCTTGCGCCCGGGATCGATGGTCGCGCCGTACCAGTCGGCCACGCCGTCGAAGGCAGGCCAGCCGATCGTCGGCCGCTGGCCCGGCGGGGTGAAGAGGCCGTCGTCGCGCATCCGGTGGAACTCGATGCGGCAGAGCAGCTGGTCGATCGGCGTGGCGCCCCAGATATCCGCCTCCCGCAGCTTCGGCGGGTTCAGCTGCGGCATGCCCACCGAGAAGGGCTGCGTCGGCGCGTAGCGCTCGCCCGGGATGGTGCCGCCCGGCACGGGCTGTTCCCGCACCTCCGCGAGCGGCTTGCCGTCCCGCCGGTCCAGCAGGAAGAGGTGCCCCTGCTTGGTGGTCTGCACCAAGGCAGGGATGGTCGCCCCGTCCGGTCCCGGCAGGTCCACCAGCGAGGGCCCGATCGGCAGGTCGAAATCCCACAGGTCGTGATGGACCGTCTGGAAGTGCCAGCGCTCCTCGCCCGTGCTCATGTCGAGCGCGACGAGGGAACTCGAATAGCGTTCGTCGAAGGGCCGCCGCTCCGCCCCGTAATAGTCGGGCGTGGCATTGCCCAGCGGTACATAGACGAGGTTCAGCGCCGGATCGGCGGTATAGACGCCCCAGCCGTTCGGTGTGCCGCGGGTATAGACCTCCCCCGGCGCCAGCGGCTTCGTCGCCGGCTCGCGCCCCATGTCCCAGGCCCAGGAAAGCTGCCCCGTCACCGCATCGAAGGCGCGGATCACGCCCGAGGGTTCGCCGACGCTCTGGTTGTCGTAGACCCAGCCGCTCAGCATGATCCGCCCGTTCATCACCAGCGGCGGGGACGAGATGAAATGGAAGCCCGGCGGCACCGGACCCATATCCTGCCGCAGGTCCACGAAGCCGCCCTCCCCGAAGCCCTGGCAGGGCTGGCCGGTCTCGGCATCGAGCGCGAAGAGGCGCGGCAGGTCGGAGGCGGTGGAGACGATCCGGTGCGGGCAGGCCGTGCCCGGCGGCGCATCGAAATAGGAGACGCCACGGCAGGCCTGGTACACGTTGTGGCTCATGTCGCCACCCGGCGTGAAGCGCCAGCGCAGTGCGCCGGTGGTCGCATCCAACGCGATCACCTCGCGATGCGGCGTGCAGAGATAGAGGCTGTTCCCGACCTTGATCGGTGTCGCCTCGAAGGAGAACTCGTGCCCGTTGCTGTTCTCCCCCTGCCGCGGCATGTCGCCGGTGGAGAAGGACCAGGCCTGCTTCAGCCCCGCGACATTCTCCGGCGTGATCTGCGTCAGCGGCGAGAAGCGGTCGCCGGCCGGGGTGCGGCCATAGAAGCGCCAGTCGTCACTGGCGGCCGCCGCTTCCGTTCCGGCGCCGGCCTGCTGCCAGCCTGTCGGATCACCGAAGGTCAGGTGGCGCTCCGCCGTGATGCGGTAGCCCGCCGCGAAGACCAGCCCGATCAGCATGGCGCAGGCGGCCATGCCACCCCAGGCATGGCGGCGGGCGGCGCGGGGCTCCATCCCGGCGGCCCGGTGCAGGCGCCCCGCGACCCAGGGACTGCAGATCCATAGCCCCAGCACGGCGGGCGCGACGAGGCGTGGGATCAGCGCCCAGCCGTCGAACCCAACCTCCCACAAGGCCCAAAGGGTGGTCCCCACGAGCAGCAGCACATAGAGCCAGAGACCGGCGACGCGGGCGGTGGCGATCAGCATGCCGCTCAACAGCATCGCCAGCCCGGCCACGAGGTAATAGGGGGAGCCACCCAGCACGATCAGCCATCCGCCCAGGCCGCCGATCCCCAAGCCCAGCAGGCCGAGGACAATGCCGGTGACGGTCAGCAGGGCCGTGCCACGCCGGGGCGTATCGGACCTCATCGGCCGATCCCCGCATCGGCTTCCCGGGTAGGGCGCCACGATCCGGGCTGGAACGATGGGGTGGGAGGCTGGGGCATGGGAAGGTCCTGGACTGGAGCCGGCATGCGCATGCCGGCATGCGCATGCCGGCCGACCGGAGGCGGTAGCGGCGTAAGCACAAGCCCCGCCCGTGGTTTCCGGATGGACCAAATGTAATGTATGGTGGCCGGCCCCGGGGCCGGGCGAAACCACTCCGCGGCTCCTCCCTTCAGCGGAGCCGCACGCCCTCGCCGCCCGCCGCGTCGCGTTCCAGGATGACGATCCCCGCTTCCTCCAACGCCCGGCGGATGGCCGTGCCGGTGGAACGCTGGAGTTCGTGCTGCCCGCCCTCGAAGCCGCGCACGGTGCTGCGGCTGACCTCCGCCCTTTCGGCGAGGTCATCCTGCGTCCAGTCTAGCAGGGCGCGCGCGGCACGGCATTGCCCGGAGGTCAGTGTCATCCCAACTTGTAGATGGGATGCGGATTTGCCGCGTCAATATCACCCAAAAAGGTTGAAACGGCTTACAATCACTCCATCTTGTGACCGTCCATAGCATACAACCGGAAGGGGGAGAGCCGTGCCGCACCACACGCCGCTCATCGCGACGATCAGTGTCGGCCTCGTGCTGGCCTTCGCCTTCGGCCTCCTCGCCCACCGGCTGAAGATCTCTCCGCTGGTGGGCTACCTGATGGCCGGCGTCGCCGTCGGCCCCTTCACCCCCGGCTTCGTCGCCGATGCCGAGCTGGCCGCGGAACTCGCCGAGATTGGCGTCATCCTCCTGATGTTCGCGGTGGGGCTGCATTTCTCGCTGAAGGACCTGATGTCGGTCCGCAACATCGCCGTGCCCGGCGCCGTGGTGCAGATCGCCGTCGCCACGCTGATGGGCATGGCCTTGGCCTGGGCCCTGGGCTGGAGCCTCCAGGCCGGCATGGTCTTCGGCCTCGCCCTGTCCGTCGCCAGCACCGTGGTGCTCACCCGTGCCCTGGGCGAAAGGCGCCTGCTGGAGACCGAGCGCGGGCGGATCGCGGTCGGCTGGCTGGTGGTGGAGGATCTGGTGATGGTGGTGGCGCTGGTGCTGCTGCCGGTGGTCGGCCAGATCTCCGCCGGCGGCAGCGTCTCGGCCGGCGAGGTGGCCACGATCCTCGGCATCACCCTGGCGAAGGTCTCGGCCTTCGTCGCGGTGATGCTGCTGGTGGGCCGCCGCGTCATTCCGATGATCATGCACTACGTGGCCCATACCGGCTCCCGCGAGCTGTTCCGGCTCGCCGTCTATGCGCTGGCGCTCGGCGTGGCGGCGGGCGCGGCCTCGCTCTTCGAGGTTTCCTTCGCCCTGGGTGCCTTCTTCGCCGGCATGGTGATGGCGGAAAGCCAGCTTTCCCAGCGCGCGACCGAGGAGGCGCTGCCCTTGCGCGACGCCTTCGCGGTGCTGTTCTTCGTCTCGGTCGGCATGCTGTTCGACCCGAAGGTGCTGGTGGAGGCGCCCTGGGCGGTGCTCGGCACCATCGCCATCATCGTGCTGGGCAAGTCCGCCGCCGCCTGGATGATCGTGCGCGCCTTCGGCCATCCCAACGGCACCGCCGTCACCATCTCCGCCAGCCTGGCGCAGATCGGCGAGTTCTCCTTCATCCTGGCCGGCCTGGGCGTCAGCATGAAGCTGCTGCCGGAGGAAGGGCGCGACCTGGTCCTGGCCGGCGCCATCCTCTCTATCTTCCTGAACCCCTTCATCTTCGCCCTGGCCGAGCGCCGCCCTGCCCGCCGCTATCCGAAGGAGGAGGTGGCCGTTGCCGCCCCGGCCGACGCCTCGGCGATGGAGCGGGTGCAGGAGGAGATCCCCGGCCCCGGCGAGCAGACGGCGACCACCCTGGCCGACCACGACGTGCTGATCGGCTATGGCCGCGTCGGCCGGATCGTCGGCGACGGGCTGCTGGAGGCGGGCCGGCCGGTCCTGGTCTTCGACGACCGGGAGGATTCGCTGGAGCGCGCCCGCGCCGCCGGGGCGGAGGTGATCGAGGGCAATGCCGCCGACCCGCAGGTCCTGGCCCTGGGCAACATCGCCGGTGCCCGCCGCCTCTTCGTCACCGTGCCGGAGGCCTTCGAGGCCGGCCAGGTGGTGGAACAGGCCCGCGCGCTGAACCCGCGGCTGGAGATCGTGGCCCGGGCGCATTCCGACGCCACGGTGGAGCACCTGTCCCGGCTCGGCGCGAACCTCGCCGTGATGGGCGAGCGCGAGATCGCGCGGCGCATGCTGGAGGCGGCCCTGCCGGAGGATTCCGAGCTCGCCGCCGCCGAGCAGGCGGCACTGTCTCTTGATCACAAGTCTCGACGTCAGCC
>NZ_BDLP01000095.1:0-13117 GCF_001950415.1 Roseomonas sp. TAS13 | reverse complement strand
CCGAGCAGGGCCTGCCGTTGCGCAGGGTCCGCCAGGGCCTGGAAGGCACGGTGCATCGTGTCCTCGCCCATATGGCCCAGCAGGTGCGGGGGGAGGCCCTGCCCCAGGCGCAGCAGGCCGGCGCGGGAAGGCTTCAGGTGCAGCCCGGCGAGTCGCGGCAGGCCCCCAGGGGCGAGGCCGACGATGGGCAGGCGCTCCAGCACTTCCTCCAGGAAAGGCTGCGGCACACGCTCCGGGGCAGCCATGCCCGGGGCGCCCGGCTGAAGCGGGGGGCCATGGGGCGGGGCGGCGGCCAGCGGCTGGGGCCCGGGCGGGCATTGCGGCCGGCGGGACAGGCTTTCGGCGCCCAGCACGCGCCAGAGGCCGGGCATCAGGCGGTCGAGCAGGGCGGGCGCCGCGCCGAGCAGCAATTCGCCGCTGGCGAGTTCCCGCAACGATCCGCCTTCCGCGGCGGCCTCGGCCAGGAGTGCCCGTCCCAGCCGCCGGTGCAGAGGGCTGCGAGGGGTCAGGACAAGCCATTCCAGGGCGGTCCGCGGGCCCTCGGGGCGTGTCGCGGAGGGGAGGGAAAGGGGCTGCATCGCCCCGCAGGTTGCCGCCGATGCGCTTAACGCAGTCCTTACGCGGCGGGAGCAGCCTTGTGTCGGGCCGTAACCCTGCGCTACCGAGATGCCGCATGAACGGCCACCTGCCGGAATCTCCGGTTTCCCACGACCTCGCGGAGGCCGTGCGTAGTCTCAAGCGCGCTTCGGTCCTCGTGGTGGGCGACGCGATGCTGGACCGCTTCGTCTATGGTCGCGTGGCCCGGGTCTCGCCCGAGGCGCCGATCCCCGTGCTCACCGTGGACCGGGAGGTCGCCATGCCCGGCGGCGCCGGGAACGTGGTGCGCAACCTGACGGCGCTCGGCACGCCCACCGCCTTCCTGTCCGTGGTCGGCGACGACCAGGCCGGATCGGACCTGACCGCGCTGATCGGCGGCCAGAGCGGTGTGGAGCCCTGGTTGCTGGTGCAGGGGGGGCGGGCCACCACCACCAAGACCCGCTTCGTCGCGCAGGGGCAGCAGCTTCTCCGCGCCGACCATGAGAATCCCGAGCCGATCCAGGCGCGCCTCGCCGACAGGCTGCTGCGGATCGCCCAGGACACCATCGCGGCGACCCGGGTGATGGTGCTCTCCGATTACCGCAAGGGGGTGCTGTCCGGGGATATCCCGCAGCGCCTGATCGCCGCCTCCAAGGCCGCCGGGCGCAAGGTGGTGGTGGACCCCAAGGGTCTGGACTACAGCGTCTATGCCGGGGCGGACTTGGTGACGCCGAACCGCAACGAGCTCCGCCTCGCCACCGGCCGCTCGATCGAGAGCGAAGGCGCGCTGGTGGATGCCGCCCGGTCCCTGCGCCTGCAGCACGGCTTCGGCGCCGTGCTCGTGACCCGGGCCGAGGACGGCATGACCCTGGTGCAGGCGGACGGGGTGCAGCATTTCCCCGCCGAGGCACCGGAGGTCTATGACGTCTCGGGCGCCGGGGACACGGTGGTGGCGGTGGTGGCCGCCGCCATGGCCGCGGGCCTGCCCCTGGAGGTCGGCGCCCGCCTGGCGAACATCGCCGCCGGGATCGTGGTCGGCAAGGTCGGCACCGCCGTGGCGCGGGAAGAGGATATCGCCGAGGCGCTGAAGCCCGAGCGCGGCACGCTGCGCAAGGTGGTCTCGCGCGCCGCCGCGGCCGAGCAGGCGGAGCGCTGGCGGCAGAGGGGCTACCGGGTCGGCTTCACCAATGGCTGCTTCGACCTGCTGCATCCCGGCCATGTCCACCTGCTGGAACAGGCGCGGTCCTGGTGCGACCGGCTGGTGGTGGGGGTGAATTCCGATGCCTCGGTGAGCCGGCTCAAGGGGCCGACGCGGCCGATCCAGGGGGAGGCGGCGCGTGCCGCCGTGCTGGCCTCGCTCGCCACGGTGGATCTCGTCGCGGTCTTCGAGGAGGACACTCCGACCGAGCTGATCCGGCTGGTCCGCCCGGACGTGCTGGTGAAGGGTGCCGACTACACGGTCGACCAGGTGGTCGGCGGCGACCTGGTGCAGGAATGGGGCGGCGAGGTGAAGCTCGCGGAGCTGCTGCCCGGCAATTCCACCACTGCCACGGTGGCGCGCATCAAGGGCTGAGGCGGCGGAACGGCCTTCCCGCGCCCCTCGGGGCGGGAAGGGGGCCTGCGGCCCGCGTCAGCCGATCGCCGGGTCCACGTTCACCCGGCTGCGCCGGCCCAGCGCGGTGCGGGCCATGCGGCAGAGATGCGGGAAGTGCCAGTTGGCGCGTTCCTTGAGCTTCTTCATCCGCAGGGCCTTGCGGATGACGTTGCTCATCGTCTGGTCCGCCGGCGGGCGGGCCCAGGGGGTGAGGCGCGCGGCCTCGTGGTACCAGCTCTTGTAGTGGGGCTCCTGCATGTAGAACCAGGGCTTCGAGCTGCCGGTGTAGTGGATGATCTTGGGCGCGCGGCGGAGTTCCTGGAACTCCTCCTCGGAGAGCCCCATCTCCGCGGCCGAGAAATCCGCGAAATTGGGCTGGAAGTTCCAGCAGGCCGGGACGGAGGCGATCCGGTCGCGGAAGACGTTGTTGATCACATCCTGGTCGTGCGCGGTCAGGTGCTCGGCATTCTCCACGGTGAAGGTCAGCAGGGCAGGGAGGACGTTGTCCTCGCGCCACTTCCGCACGTTCACCACCAGCACGCCGGAGTTGTAGTAGGTATCGTCCTTGTCGAAGCCCGGGTGATAGGCCTTGTAGGGCTCGGGAACGGCCGCGAGATAGGCGTCCTCCAGCGGGGTCTCCCAAAGCGCCCGGATGTCGTCGCGGACGATGATGTCGCTGTCGAGATAGACCACCTTCTCGATCGAGGGATCGAGGAATTCCGTGACGAAGAGGCGCAGGTAGGCGGAGACGGTGATGTGCTTGCTGACCGGCAGGTTGGTCTTCACCTTCTGCAGGTCGAAGCACACGAACTCCACGGTCGCGTTCCGGTGTTCCGCCACGAAGCGCGCGATCTGCTGCTCGCTTGCCGCGTTGCGTTCCGTCGAGCAGACGATCAGACGGAAAGTGTTGTCCGGATTGCTGGACAGCAGCGAGGCCATGGTGGCAGCCATGTAGGGGAAGTACCGCGCATCGGCACAGAACAGGACCGGGATCTTCTCCAAGACATGCGCTCCTAAATAGCCAAAGATTGCCAAAAAACTGAACTCGGGTCGATTTTTTTCTGGTGCTGAAGCACGCTTGGGACAAGGATCAAATTAGATACGATGCCGAAATCTTCACTGACTTGGGTGCCAGTGCCGAGTCCAGACCTCTTCTAGTGTTTGCACCGCACCAAAGCAAACCAAACCGGTGCGAATTCCATAATGATACTGTGACTAATTTCTATGGGGTTGCTGAGCGAATTCTACAATCAACTGATGGTTGTTTCCAGCCCATTCCAGAAGGGCCTTCGGCGTTTCTTCGCGCGCCGCCATGATGCTGTGGCGCCTCGATTTTTTCGCCGATCCCCGCGCCGCCTCTGGCCAGCGGCCGGACCGCGCTGCTACTCCCGTCCGGGCGACAAGGAGGTTGCCCCTTGCACTGGATCACGCTGCTGGATACGCGACGCCTGGGTCCCGGCAGCATGTCGCAGGAGGAACTTTTCCCCGGCGACGACGAGCCGGACGGCAACCCCTTCCAGACGGATGGCGACCGGATCGTCTTCTCGCGGCCTTTCCGACGCCTGCAGCAGAAGACCCAGGCTCACCCACTGCCCTTCAACGCGCATGTGCGCAACCGGTTGGTCCATACGCTGGAGGTCGCGGCGGTCGGCCGTTCCCTGGGCTATGCTGTCGGCGTCCGGCTGGGGGAGGAACTGCGGGCCACCGGCCGCTCGGCGGACGACCTGGGCTATCTCGTCCATGCCATCTGCCTCGCCCATGACATCGGCAACCCGCCCTTCGGCCATGCCGGGGAGGAGGTGATCGCCGCCTGGATGAGCCGCTGGCTGCGGGAGGTGGGGGAGGGGAGCGGGCTGGAGCTCGATCCGGACCTCGCCTATTTCGACGGCAATGCCCAGGGCTTCCGGGTCCTCACCCGGGCGGACGGGCATCGTGGCGGCGGCGGGCTGCGGCTGACCGTGGCGACGCTGGGGGGGTTCCTGAAGTACCCCTGGGAGGCCGGGGACCCCCGCGCCGCCCGCGACGGCGTGCCGGGGGTGAAGTTCAACGTCTTCGCCACGGAGCGAGGCATCTTCGAGGAAGTGCGCAACGCCTGCGACCTGTCCGGCCCGCTGCCGCGCCACCCGGCGGTCTGGCTGATGGAGGCGGCGGACGACATCGTCTATACCCTGGCCGACCTGGAGGATGCGCTGGAGCTCGGCATCCTGCGCTTCACCGATTACGCGGCCATCGTGGCGCCTTTGGCCGAGGTCTCCATGGCCCGGCTGGAGCGGGAGGCGGACGAGGGCGGCCGCGTCACCCTGCTGCGCACCCTGGCCATCCGCCGCCTGCTGCGCGCGGTGGCGGAGGTCTTCATGGCGCACCGGCAGACCATCCTGGGCGGGGCGCTGCAGCCCGGGGAAAGCCTGACCCGGCTGATGGGGCCGGTGGCGCCGGCGCTCTTCGACGCGCTCGGCATCGCCGCGCGGCGGACCGAGGAGGTGGTCTATTTCAACGCGCGCAAGGTGGAGTTCGAGATCGGCGCCCATGACGTGCTGGGCAAGGCGCTGAGCGTCTTCGTGCCCGCCTGCCTGGCCTTTGCCCGGGCCAATGGCGATGCGGCGAGG
The DNA here is from genome assembly GCF_001950415.1 of Roseomonas sp. TAS13. Taxonomy (NCBI): domain Bacteria; kingdom Pseudomonadati; phylum Pseudomonadota; class Alphaproteobacteria; order Acetobacterales; family Roseomonadaceae; genus Roseomonas; species Roseomonas sp. TAS13. The sequence continues at coordinate 8,341 of NZ_BDLP01000095.1, read as the reverse complement.
CTGAACCTGCGCGAGCGCCAGGCGCTGTCCCTGCTGCTCGACTACCATCCCCGGCCGGGAATGAGCGCCAGCGAGGTGATGCGCTGCGCCGTCGATTTCGTGGCGGGGATGACCGACAGCTATGCCTCCTGGCTGGCGGCCAAGCTGCGGGGGCTCGACACCCGGGTCTGATGCAGGTTGCCTTCGCCGGGCCGCAGGGGTGTGTCCTGGCGGCGACAGCGCCACTCGTCCCGGCTGCGAAAACGTCGAAAGCCTGGCCGGCCTGCGCTAGGTTGCCCCGCAGGGGGACTATTGGAGATGGATGGACAGACCGGCCGGCGCGGCTTCCTGCGCTTCGGCCTCTCCATGCTGGCGATGGGGCTCGGGGGGGCCTCCATCGCCGGACCGGCGCTGGCGCAAGCCGTGGCCCTGCGCGCGGACGGAAACGGGGCACGGCTCACGCTGCCGCTGGGGCCCACGGAGCGATGGCGGCTGACCGCCACGGCGCGGCCGGCGCGGCTGCGCCTCCATCTGCCCGGCGGGTGGAAGGGTCCGAATCGGCTGGCCGGCGCCGGGCCCGTGCGGGGCGGGCGCTGGGATGCCCGTTCCGGTTCCCTGCTGCTGGACCTGGAGGGGCCGGTGGCCGCCCCGGGGGTGGACCGGCAGGGCGGCAGCCTGACGCTGACCATCCGGCCCGGCAGCAGCGCCGGCTTCGCCCGCCTGGCGCGCAGCCGCACGGTGGCGGAGGGTGGGCCCGCGGCCGCCCGGCGCAGCCTGCCGGTGGTGGTGCTGGACCCGGGCCATGGCGGCAAGGACCCTGGGACGATCGGCGTTTCGGGCACCTATGAGAAGCGGGTGGTGCTGGCGACGGCGCATGAACTGCGCAAGCGGCTGGAGGCGAAGGGGCTGTGCCGGGTGGTGATGACCCGCTCGAACGACACCTTCATTCCCCTGGCCGGGCGGGTGGAATTCGCCCGCAAGCGCAATGCCGTGCTGTTCATGTCCATGCATGCGGACAGCGCGCCGGGGGCGCGGGGGGCCAGCGTCTATACCCTGTCGGACCGGGCGACGGACGCGCTCTCGGCCGGGTTGGCGAAGCGGGAGAACGCGGCGGACGCGGCCGCCGGGCTGCACCTGCCGCCGGTTTCGCCGGAGGTGGCGCGCATCCTGATGAGCCTGGTGCGGCAGGAGACGCGGCAGGGTTCGGACCAGATGGCCCAGTTCGTGGTCGGTTCGCTGCGCGGCGACGTGCCGCTGCTGCCGAACACCCACCGGCAGGCAGCCTTTGCCGTGCTGAAGGCGCCGGACATCCCGTCGGTGCTGGTGGAGATGGGCTTCCTCAGCAATGCCTCCGACGAGGCGGCGCTGAACCGGCCGGCGCACAGGGCCAAGCTGGCCAGTGCCCTGGCCGATGCCGTGCACCGCTTCATCGCCAACCGCACGGCCTGAGGACGACCTTCCGGCCCCGCGCGAGGTCATGCGGGACCGGGACAGGCGTCACATCGTGTTGTCGGCCATGGCCACGGCCGGCGCGTCGCGGCGGCGCGGCATGCTGTCCGCGAGGCGGCGGCCGAGGGCGATCATCGGCTTCTCGACCCAGTGGTAGGTAAGGGCGCTGATCCCCACGGTGATGCCCATCACCACGGCGATGTAGAGATGCGCGCCATAGGGGATGGGGAAGGGCGCCAGCCCGATCATCGAGGAGAGGCCCCAGATCGGCGACTGCAGCAGGTAGATCGAGTAGCTCACCGCACCAAGCCAGGCGAGCGGCCGCAGGTTCATGCGCAGGACGGTGGTGCAGAGGGTGAAGAACGCCAGGCTGGCGTAATAGGTCACCAGGTACCGCCACCACGTCTCGTTGTAGCCGAAGTCGTGGTTGTAGGCGAGCAGGCAGATCGGCGGCAGCAGGACGGCGAAGGCCAGGAGAGCCTGGAAGGAGGCGCGGCGCGCATCGGGGCGGTCCTCGATCACGTAGCCGCGCCAGAGGCAGCCGAAGAACATCACCGAGAGGGCCAGCGGCAGGGCCACGGGCAGCTTGATGACCAGGGCGTAGCGCAGCACCGCGAGGGCGAGCCCGGCGGCGAGGAAGGCCATCACCGCCAGGAACTGGGACTGGACCGAGTCCAGCCGGCCGCCGAGAAAGAGGCCGAGACAGAGGACGTAGAAGACCATCTCGATCTGCAGGGTCCAGGCGACGCCGTTGATGTCCGGGAAGCCCATGAAGCCCTGGACCATGGTCAGGTTGGCCAGGATGGTCCGCAGCGGCCAGTCGTGTCCCTGCATCACCGCCACCAGGAGGCACAGGGCCAGGGCCAGCCAGTAGAGGGGGTAGAGCCGGAAGAAGCGGCTGAACAGGAAGCGCCGCACGGGGGCATGGCCGCCGCGGGACAGGCTGATCGGCACGATGAAGCCGCTGATGGTGAAGAACAGCACCACCGCCGCCTTCCCCAGGTCCAGGCCCAGGGTGAACAGGTCCATGACCGGCGCCTCACCCGGCGACAGGGGCAGGCCCTGCTCGCGGATCGCCATGGCCATGTGGAAATAGCCTACCGCCAGGGCCGCCAGCCCGCGCAGCGCGTCCAGGTAGTCCAGACGCGGCTTCGGGCGCGGGGCAGGGTTTTCCGCATTCGCCATGGAAGGTGCCTCGCTTGATAGTGGGGCAGACATTAGCCGCAATCTCGCAGGTGCGAAAAACTATTAAAAAGCTTGGTGACGCTTTTTGAGATTCCGACGCCGTGCTAGCCTTTGCGCCCACTGGCGGCAAGCTTTCTGTACACCTATCTGCGGATCACTGCTGCGAGAGGGCCGGCCATCCGGCAGAGATGGGGCGCCACGGCACGCGGTGGGGATCGGTGCTCTGGCGGAATGCGGGTTCCGGTGTCGGTCCTGCCTCGCTTATCACACGCCCGTCCGCGGGCCATGGAAGCCGGCTACCCGGCGCGGGGCGAGGCCATCCGGGGGAGCGGCTTCCCGCAGGTTCCGGTCCGGAGGCCGTCCTGCGGGGTGCGCCGCACAGCAATGCGTGATCGGGGGTGTCCCCGGCACAGGATGCGCAACACCGGCGGGGCGCGAGCATGTATTGGGGCGACGATGAGTGATGACAGCCAACGGGAGCGCGCTCCCCTGAGCAGCGACGCTCCGCAGCAGGACGGCCGGGACGGGCGCCCGCGGCCCGGCCGGGACAGGCGCGCGCGCCGCGAGGCACGGCAGGCCCGGCCCCGCCACCGCTGGCTGCGCCGCATCCTCGGCGGCATCGTGGGCCTGGCGCTGGTCTGCGTCGTGGTGGGCGGCATCGCCGCCTTCGCGCTGTGGGAGACCGCCACCAAGGACATGCCGGACTACAAGTGGCTGGCCGACTACCAGCCGCCGCAGATGAGCCGGATCTATGCCTCGGACAGCCAGCTGATGGCGGAGCTGGCGCTGGAGCGCCGGGTCTTCGTGCCGATCGAGGCGATCCCGCCGCTGTTGCAGCAGGCCTTCATCTCCGCCGAGGACCAGAATTTCCGCAGCCATGGCGGCGTCGACCTGCTGGCCATCGCGCGCGCCGCCGTGACCAACCTGGAGCAGCTCGGCTCCGGTCGGCGGGCGGTCGGCGCCTCGACCATTACCCAGCAGGTCGCCAAAAACATGCTGGTCGGCAACGACCGCACCATGCTGCGCAAGGTCCGCGAGGCCATCCTGGCCAACCGGATCGAATCGACCATGTCCAAGGACCGTATCCTGGAGATCTACCTGAACGAGATCTTCCTGGGGCAGCAGTCCTATGGCGTGGCCTCCGCCGCCTGGAACTACTTCAACAAGAGCCTGAGCGACCTGAGCATCGCCGAGATGGCCTTCCTGGGCGCGTTGCCCAAGGCGCCGAACAACTACAACCCGGTACGCTATCCCGAGGCCGCCAAGGCCCGGCGCGACTGGGTGATCGACCGCATGGCCGAGGACGGCGCCATCACCCAGGCCCAGGCCGAACAGGCCAAGCGGGAGCCGATCCGCCCGCAGAACCGGGGCCGGCCCGAGGTCTTGGCCGTGGGCCGCTACTTCACCGAGGAGGTGCGGCGGGAGCTGCTGGCCCGCTTCGGCGACGAGCAGACCACCATGGGCGGGCTCGTGGTCCGCACCTCGCTGGAGCCGAAGCTGCAGCAGGCGACCGAGGACGCGCTGCGCCGGGGGCTGCTGGAATATGACCGGCGCCGGGGCGGCTGGCGCGGCCCGGTGACCCAGATCTCCGCCGCAGCCTCGGAATGGATGCCGGCGCTGGAGGCGCTGCCCCGCCCCGCCGGAATGCTGCAGGAATGGCGGCAGGCCGTGGTGCTGGACGTGAAGGACCGCGAGGCGCGGGTCGCCTGGCTGGAGCGCCCGCCGGGCAGCCAGGCCTCGCAGCCGCGGCAGGCCACGCTGAGCTTCTCCGATGTCAGCGGCTGGGCCCGCCCGGTGAATGCCCAGGGCCGGATCGGCGCCGCGCCACGCCGCATGGCGGATGTGGTGAAGGCGGGCGACGTCGTGATGGTGGAGCCCGCCGGCAGCGGCCGGGCGCAGCTGCGCCAGGTGCCGCAGGTCGAGGGCGCCGCCGTGGCACTGGACCCGGCGACGGGGCGCGTGCTGGCCATGACCGGCGGCTTCTCCTTCGACAAGTCGGTGTTCAACCGCGCCACCCAGGCGATGCGGCAGCCGGGCTCCTCCTTCAAGCCCTTCGTCTATCTGCCGGCACTGGAGATGGGCATCCCGCCGAACCAACAGCTGCTGGACGCGCCGCTGGAGATCATGACGCCGCAGGGCCCCTGGCGGCCGGGCAACTATTCCGGCCGGGCCTCGGGCGGCTATGTCACGATGCGAACGGCACTGGAGAAGTCGCTGAACCTGCCGACCGTGCGCATGGCGCAGGAGATCGGCATGGACAAGGTGGCCGATTCCGCCGCGCGCTTCGGGGTGATCCAGAACATGCCGCGCGTGCTGGCCATGTCGCTTGGCGCCGGGGAAACCACGGTGCTGCACATGGCCGGCGCCTATGCCTCCTTCGTCAATGGCGGGCGGCAGGTGACGCCGACCCTGATCGACAGCGTGCAGGACCGGCTGGGCCGGGCGGTCTGGCGCAACAACATCCGCTCCTGCGCCGGCTGCGACGCCGATGTCTCGGCCGGTCCGCCGGTGCTGAAGGACGAGCGCAAGCAGATCACCGACCCGATCGCCGCCTACCAGATGGTGAACATCCTGACCGGCGTGGTCGAGCGCGGCACCGGCACCGCCGCCGGCAAGGGGCTGGACCGGCCGGTGGGCGGCAAGTCGGGCACCACCAACGACTTCCGCGACAACTGGTTCGTGGGCTTCACCCCGGACATCGTCGTGGCGGTATGGATGGGCTTCGATGACAGCCGCTCGCTCGGCAATGGCGAGGCCGGCGGCGGCAATGCCGCGCCGATCGTGCACGACATCCTGGCCGCGGCGCTGAAGGATAGCCCACCGGTGCCCTTCCGCGCCCCGCCCGGCGTGGCGCTGGTGCGGATGACGGATTTCAACGGCGCGCCGATCACCGAGGCCTTCCGCCCCGGCACCGAGAACAGCGCCCGGGCGCCGCTGGGCGGCGGCGGCGGCGGCAGTGGAGACCCGCCCACCGCTTCCGCCGTGGACAGCAGCCTGGGCGGGCTCTACTAGACCCGCTTCCGTCCCGCCCCTCGCCATGGGGCGGGGCGTGCCTTGGAAGACCATATCGTATGAGACGCGGCCCGTGCCCCCGGTTGGGGGCGGAGGGCCGCGCCAGTCGGGGCCCCCCATGCGTGCCGATGCCGAAGCCCTGAAGGGCCAGATCGAAGAATCCGTCAACCTCCTGCGCCGCCACCTGGACTGGGACGCGGCGACCGTGCGGCTCACCGAGCTGAACGCCCGGGCCGAGGACCCGACGCTGTGGAACGACGCCGACGAGGCGGGCCGCGTGATGCGCGAGCGCGGGCGGCTGGCCGACCAGATCGAGGGCGTGGCGCGGCTGCAGCAGGATGTGCGCGATGCGCTAGACCTGATCGAGCTGGCCGAGGCCGAGGGCGATGCCGCCACGGCCGATGCGGCGGTGGCGGATCTCAAGGCCCTGGCGGCCGAGGCCAAGCGGCGGGAGATCGAGAGCCTGCTTTCCGGCGAGGCGGATGCCAACGACGCCTTCCTGGAGGTCAATGCCGGGGCGGGCGGCACCGAGGCGCAGGACTGGGCCGAGATGCTGCGGCGCATGTACACGCGCTGGGCGGAGAAGCGCGGCTACAAGGTGACCATCACCGAGGAGAGCGAGGGCGAGCAGGCGGGCATCAAGTCCGCCACGCTGCAGATCAGCGGCCCCAACGCCTATGGCTGGCTGAAGACCGAGAGCGGGGTGCACCGGCTGGTGCGCATCTCCCCCTTCGACGCGGCGGCGCGGCGGCAGACCTCCTTCGCCTCGGTCTATGTCTATCCGGTGATCGACGACCGCATCGAGATCGAGATCAACCCGGCCGACCTGAAGACGGACACCTTCCGCGCCTCCGGCGCCGGCGGGCAGCACGTGAACAAGACGGAATCCGGCGTGCGCTTCACCCATATCCCCACCGGGATCGTGGTGGCCTCGACCCAGGACCGCTCGCAGCACCGCAACCGCGCCATCGCCATGGATATGCTGCGCGCCCGGCTCTACGAGCTGGAGCTGAGCAAGCGCGAGGCCATCTCGGCCGGCGTCGAGGCCAGCAAGACGGATATCGGCTGGGGCCACCAGATCCGCTCCTACGTTCTCCAGCCCTACCAGATGGTGAAGGACCTCCGCACCAGCGTGGAGAAGGGCAACCCGGCCGCGGTGCTGGATGGCGACCTGGACGAGTTCATGGCGGCCGCCCTGGCCCAGCGCGTCGGCGGCACCCGGTCCGAGGCCAGCGCCTCCGCCATCTGACCTGGGCCTTTCCCCTGCAACGCTTGCCCCGCCTCCGGCGTCTTTGCCGTGACGGGAGGAGGGGGGAGAGGGGATGCGGCACCGCTGTTCGGCCCTGGCGGCATGACCGTCCGGCTGCGGGCCTGGATGGAAAGCCTCCAGGAAGTCTTCTGGCTGCGCCCCGCTGTGCTCGTGACGCTGGGCATCGTGGCGGCGGAGGTCCTGGTCCGGCTGGACGGGGCCTTCACGGACCACGAATGGGTGCCTTCCGGCTGGATCTATGCCGGGGGCGAGAGCGGCGCCCGGGCGCTGCTGGGCGCCATCGCCTCCTCGGCGATCGGCGTGGCGGGCACGGTCTTCTCCATCACCATCGCCGCGCTGTCGCTGGCCTCCGGGCAGATGGGTCCCAGGCTGCTGCGGAACTTCATGCGCGACCGGGGCAACCAGATGGCCCTGGGCATCTTCCTCGGCACCTTCGCCTATGTGCTGATGGTGCTGCGCACCGTCCGCTCTGTGGAGGAGGACGCCTTCGTCCCGCATCTGGCGGTGACCGGGGCGCTGCTTCTGGCTCTGCTCTGCGTCGCGACCCTGGTCTGGTTCGTCCATCACATCGCCAGCGGCATCAATGTCGAGACGGTGATCGAGGATGTCCACCACGAGCTGGTGCAGACCATGGACCGCCTCCTGCCGCGGGAGGAACCGCCGGGACCCGGCACGGTGCGGCCGCCCGAGGGTGGCAGGCCCGTCCGGGCGACCGGCGGGGGCTATATCCGCTCCCTGGACACGGAGGGGCTGGCCGACTGGGCGGCGGAGAAGGGGCTCGTCGTCACCCTCCTCATGCGGCCCGGCGAGTATGTGAGCCAGGGCATGGTGCTGGCCGAGGTGGCGGGCGAGGCGGACGGGGGGGAGGCCAGCGGGCAGGTCTGCGGCGCCTTCATCCTGGGCGACCGGCAGGCGGCGGGACAGGACCTGGAATTCGCCGTGCGGCAGCTCGTGGAGGTTGGCGACCGCGCGCTTTCGCCCAGCAGCAACGACCCCTTCACCGCCATCGCCGTGATCAACCGGCTGGTGGACATCCTGTGCCGGGTCGCCGACCGGCCCATGCCGTCGCCGGTGCTGTTCCGGGAAGGGCGGGCCAGGGTCTTCCGGCGCGTGACCACCTATGACGGGCTCTGCGACGCCATGTTCCATATCCTGCGCCAGGACATGGCGGGCAGCGCCCCGGTCCTGATCCACCTGCTGGAAAGCCTGGGCCGCGTGAGCGGCGTGGAGCACCGCCCGGAGCGGCTGGCCGCCCTGCGCCGCCATGCGGGGCTCGTGCTGGAGGCCGGGCGCCGGACCATCGAGGACCGGGCGGGGCTGGCGGATTTCGAGCGGCGGCGGGCGAGCTACTTTCCGACGCTGTAGAACGGTTCCGTGTGGCGCTTCGCGGCGGCCCGCCGGGGAAGAGGCGCCGCCTCTCGCCCCGGACCCCCTCTCCGTCGGGGA
>NZ_BDLP01000094.1:0-13128 GCF_001950415.1 Roseomonas sp. TAS13 | reverse complement strand
GTCGCAGAGCACCGCCGGCTGCAGGCGCGGGATGGCGCGGATCTGCGCCAGCAGGGTGCGGCTGAAGCCGCCCTTGGCGCCCGTCAGCGCGAAGCGGAAGCGGCGGTCGCCGAGGTCGCGGAAAAGGATCTCGTGGTTCACGCCTCCACCTCCTGCCGGGCCACGGCGCGCGGGTTGCGACGCTCCAGCTCCAGCAGCAGGGCGGAGTGGTCCGGGTCGCCCCGACTTTCGATCAGCCCGCGATAGAGGTCGGCGGTGAGCGCCGCATAGGGTACGCTGTCCAGCCCCAGCCGTTCCGCCGCGTCGAGGGCGTTGTCCAGGTCCTTCAGATGCGTGACGCAGCGGCCGCGCGTGGCGAAGTCGCGCTCGATCATGCGCTGCGCATGCAGTTCCAGGACGCGGCTCTCGGCGAAGCCGCCGCGCAGCGCCTCGCGCACCTTGGCCGGATCGGCACCGCCGCGCGCGGCCAGCATCAGCGCCTCGGCCACCGCGCCGATGGTGACGCCGACGATCACCTGGTTGGCCAGCTTGGCGAGCTGCCCCGCCCCGGGCGGACCGACCAGCACCGGCCTTCCCATGGCGCACAGCGCCGGCTCGACGCGGGCGAAGGGCTCCGCCTCCCCGCCCGCCATGATGGCGAGCGTTCCGGCCTCCGCCGCCGTGGTGCCGCCGGAAACCGGCGCGTCCACGTGATGCACGCCCCGTTCCGCCAGCCGCGCGGCATGGTCCTGCGCCTCAGCGGGTTTGATGGAGGACATGTCCACCACCACCGCGCCAGGCGGCACGGCCTCCGCCACGCCGCCGCCGAAGAGCACGCGCTCCACCACCGGGCCGTTCTCCAGCATCAGGATCACGACCTCGGCCTCGCGCGCCGCCTCGGCAGCGCTGGCCGCCACATGCGCGCCTGCCTCGGCAAAGGGGGCGGCCTTGTCGGGGGAGCGGTTCCACACCGTCACCTCGTGCCCCGCCGCCAGCACGCGGCGCGCCATCGGGCCGCCCATCAGCCCCAGGCCCAGGAATGCGATCTTCATGCGGCGCTCTGCTTTCCGTTCGGGCGTTGCACTGTCCCGGGGGGAAGGCTCCGCCTTTCCCCCGGACCCCCTATCCGCCAGGAAACTGGGTTTCCTGGACCTTCCATTCGTTGGCGCTCGCCGCGGCCGGATCGCGCCGAAGGGCTGAGCCCTTCGGCGACTGCGGATGCCACGAACGTGGAAGTCCTGACGTCCTCCATGAGGCCCACTCGTCCACATGCGCTTCGGCACGCTCTCCCGGGCAACGCCTCCAACCCGTGCCAACGCAAGGCGGGGTCTGGGGACATACCATGTCCCCAGCGGAGGGGGTCCGGGGGAGGCAGGGCCTCCTCCCGGGGCCGGACACCAGCGATCACGCCTGGCTTCCCGACCCGGCGGCCAGGGCGGACTTGCCGGCGCGGCGCCAGCCCAGGAAGGCCGCCGCGAGGGGCCAGAGCAGGAACAGGATGGCGATGGTGGAGATGGTGCCCACCAGCGGGTTGGACCACAGGATGCCGAGCGAGCCCTGGGAGAGCAGCATGGACTGACGGAAGGCGTCCTCCGCCTTGTCGCCGATCACCATGGCCAGGACGAGCGGGGCGATCGGATAGTCCAGCTTCTTCATGACGTAGCCCGCCACGCCGAAGGCCAGCATGATCCAGAGGTCGAAGGCGGAACTGGCGACGGTATAGGCGCCGGCGAGGCAGACCGTGACGATGATCGGGCCGATGATGGTGAAGGGCACCGAGAGCAGCGCCGCGAAGAAGGGCACCGTGGCCAGCACCAGCACCACGCCGATGACGTTGCCCAGGTACATCGAGGCGATCATGCCCCAGACGAAGTCCTTCTGCTCGACAAAGAGCATCGGGCCGGGGTTGAGGCCCCAGATCATCAGCCCGCCCAGCATCACCGCCGAGGTGGCGGAGCCGGGGATGCCCAGCGCCAGCATCGGCAGCATGGCGGCGGTGCCGGCGGAATGGTCCGCCGTTTCCGGCGCGATCACGCCCTCCGGCTCGCCCTTGCCGAAATTGTCGCGACGGCGGGAGACCTTGCGCGCGATGCCGTAGGACATGAAGGAGGCCGCGGTCGGGCCGCCCGGGGTGATGCCCATCCAGACGCCGATGGCGCTGCCGCGCAACATGGCGAGGAAGTACCGCGGCATTCGCGTGGCGGCGCGCAGGATCTCCACCGGGTTGAGCTTGGCGCGGACGCTCTTGAACTCCAGCCCTTCCTCCAGCGTCAGCAGCAGCTCGCCGATTCCGAAAAGGCCGATCACCACGACAAGGAAGGAGATGCCCTTGATCAGCGCCGGAATGTCGAAGTTCAGGCGCATGGAGCCCGAGACCGTGTCCATGCCCACCATGCCGAAGCCCAGGCAGATGGAGACCAGCGTCTTGAGCGGCGCGCCGCCGCCGAAGGCGATGAAGGAGGCAAAGGCCAGCAGATAGACCGCGAAGTATTCCGGCGGCCCGAAGCGCAGCGCGAAGGAGGTGACGAAGCCCGAGAGCAGCGTGATCACCACCACGCCTACCAGCGCGCCGAAGCCGGCGGACAGGAAGGCATAGGTCAGCGCCTCGGTGGCGCGCCCGTTTCGGGCCATGGGATAACCGTCGAAGGTCGTGGCGACGGAGGAGGGCTCGCCCGGGATGTTGAACAGGATCGAGGTGGTGGAGCCGCCGAAGAGCGCGCCCCAGTAGAGGCTGGTGAGCAGGATGATGGCCGAGACCGGGTCCATCGAGAAGGTCAGCGGCAGCAGCAGCGTCACGCCGTTCGGCGCGCCGAGGCCGGGCAGCACGCCGACCAGGATGCCCAGCAGCACGCCGCCCATGATGATGGCGACGTGATGGAAGGTGAGCACGACGCCGAAGCCGTGCACCAGCGCGTCGAGATTGTCGAACATCGTCCGGTCTCCTCAGGCCAGGCCGAGCCAGACCTCGACCGGCCCCTTGAGGAGCGGCACGAGGAACCAGCGCTCGAAGACCAGCCAAGTCGCGGCGGTGTAGAGCAGCGGCACGGCGATGCTGGCGAGCCAGGAATGCCGCCCCTGCCAACGCATCATGACGAACAGGTAGGCGGCCATGGCGACATACATGCCGAGGGTGAGCGACAGCACCACCAGCGCCAGGATCGAGAGGCCGAAGCGCAGCACGCGGCGGCCGCCCGCGCGGTCCACGAAGACCTCCCGCGTCAGGGCGGTCCGGTTGTACCAGCCCTGCACCGCGATCGCGACGGCGGCGGCCATGACGATCAGGCCGATGCGGAAGGGGAAGTAGCCGGCCTGCGGGCCGTCCTCCGCCCAGCCGTAGTCGAGCTCCATGGCGCCGGTCACGGCGATGGCGCCGAGCAGGAAGACGACGGCCGCCGTGGCCATTTCCATCCGGTAACGCGTCAGCATGGCCGTCGCTCCCTGTCCAGCGTCCCTGGCCTCAGTTCACCAGCCACTTCTCGGCGGCGAACATCTCCTTGCCGGACTTCTGCTCCTCCTCCATGAGGGGCTTCATCTGGTCGGGTGTCATGAAGACGGCGCTCTGCACCGTGCGGGCGATGTAGTCCTTCCATTCCGGCGTCTCGGTGACCTTGCGCATCACGTTGGTCCAGAACTCCTGCGCCTCCTTCGACACCTCGGGCGGCAGGAAGACGGTGCGCGGCATGCGGTACTCGTCCACCGCGATGCCCTGGCTGGCGCAAGTCGGGATATCGGCCCAGGACTGCGTCGCGGTCACCTTCCCCGTGGCCGGCAGCGGCTCCTTGCGGAAGACGCAGAGCGGCCGGACCTGGTCGCCGCGCCAGCCGCCGACGCTTTCGGACGGGTTGTTGACGTCGGAATCCACATGCCCGCCGGCGAGCTGCACGCCCGCCTCTCCGCCGCCGCGGAAGGGGATGTAGGTGAAGCGCACGCCGGTCGCCTTCTGGATCTTCAGCGTGAGGATCTGGTCGGTGTCCTTGGTCTGGCTGCCGCCCATCTTCATGGCGCCCGGCTTCTCGCGCGCCGCGGCGATGTAGTCGGCGGCCGTCTTGTAGGGCGCGTCGGCCTTCACCCAGAGCATGAACTCGTCGAAAGCCATGGCGGCCACCGGCACGAGCTGCTCCGGCTTCCAGGCCACGCGGGCGACATAGGGCAGCAGCCATTCGTTGTTGGTGCCGAAGATCACCTTCAGCGGGTCGCCCTGGGAGCCGCGGCCATAGACGAAGCCCTCCGCGCCGGAGCCACCACCCTTGTTGGTGACGACGACGGGCACGTTCAGCAGCTCATGCTTCTGGATCGCCGCCTGGATGGTGCGGGCGAAGAGGTCGGTGCCGCCGCCGGCACCGGAGGTGACGACGAACTCGACAGGGCGGTTCGGTTCCCAGGCCGCCAGGGCCGGGCGTGGCGCCGTCGCCGCCAGGGAGGCGGCGCCCAGCGAGAAGGCGAGCGTCAGCGTCGGGAGAACGCGCATTCTTGTTTCCTCCGGTTGAAAGGCGCGCACCCGTTCCGGGCCTTCGCGCCGTGGTTGGGGCCGATCAGGCGGCGATGCGGCTCGCCGCCATGCGGGAGGCCAGCAGCAGCGCGTTGCGCATGGCGCCGGGATGGGCGATGCCCTTGCCCGCGATGTCATAGGCCGTGCCGTGGGCGGCGGTGCAGATCGGGAAGGGAAAGCCGCCCATCAGCGTCACGCCCGCATCGAAGCCGATCAGCTTCATCGCGATCTGGCCCTGGTCGTGGAACATGGTCAGCACCGCGTCGAAATCGCCGCGCCTGGCGCGCACGAAGACCGTGTCCGCCGGGAAAGGCCCGTCGCAGGCGATCTGCTCGCGCTTGCCCGCCTCCACCGCCGGGGCGATCACCTCGATCTCCTCGCGCCCGAAATTGCCGTTGTCGCCGGCATGCGGGTTCAGCCCCGCCACGGCGATGCGCGGGCGGGCGACGCCGGAGGCACGCAGCGCCTCGTCGGTCAGGCGCAGGTTGTCGAGGATGGTCTCCTTCGTCAGCAGCCCGGCCACGTCCTTCAGCGGCACATGCGAGGTGACGCGGGCGTTCCACAGCCCTTCCAGGACGTTGAACTCCTTGGCCACGCCATGGAAACCGATGGTCTCGGCGGAGAAGCCGATCTCGTCCTCGTAGCCCGGCGTGACCAGCCGCATCGCCGCCTTGTTGAAGGGGGTGAAGCAGACCGCGTCGGCCTCGCCGGCGGCGGCCATGCGCAGGGCGCGGCGGAAATTCTCGGTGGCGAAGCGGCCGCCGGCCTCGGAGATCTCGCCCAGCCTGATGCCGTCCGGGTCGCCATGGCCGAGATCGATCAGCACTGGCCGGCCGGGGACGCGGCGCGGCATCGACTCGCCATCGCGCACCACATCGACATCCGGGTTGACGCCGGCGAACTCGGCGCCGCGGGCCAGCATGCGGGCATCGCCGATCACGGTGATCTCGGCGGCCTCGCGCACTGCGGGATCGGCCAGGACCTTGGCGGCCAGTTCGGAGGAGACGCCTGCGGCGTCGCCCATGGCCAGGGCGATCCTCGGCCTCGCCAGCAATTGCGCTTCCATGCCGCCCTCTCCCGCTTTCTTGCTTTGGCTTCGTGCCAGCCGTCACATAGAGTATGCTTCACACTGCATACAGTAATCTAGACCTAATGTGGACGGACCGATCCCGTCAAGGCATATCCGGAGGGGCTCGCGCATGGATGAGCATGGATCAGGATCGAAGCCGATGGTCGTATCCGCCCTGATGGACGCAGAGGGACCGGAGAACCTGCCGGCAGGCGGCGGGGACGGGCCGATCGTGCGCCGTCCTCTCCAGGAGGAGGTGGCCGCCCGCCTGCGCGACCTGATCACCCAGGGCACCATCGCCCCCGGCACCCGCATCAACGAGGTCGCGCTCTGTGCCAAGCTCGGCGTTTCCCGCACCCCGTTGCGGGAGGCCGTGCGTATGCTGGCCGGCGAAGGGCTGGTGGAGCTGGTGCCAGCCCGGGGCGCCGTGGTGCGCAGGGTGACGCTGAAGGACGTGACCGACAGCCTGACAGTGCTGCGAAACCTGGAAGGGCTGGCGGGGGAACTCGCCTGCTCCGAGGCCCCCGAGGATGGGATCGCGCGCGTCGTGGCGCTGCACGAGGCGATGATGGACCGCTATGCCGCCCGGGACCGCATGGCCTATTTCAAGCTGAACCAGGCGATCCACACCGCCATCGTGGCGCTGTCCGGCAATGCCACGCTCATCTGGGCGCATGAGGCGATCCAGGCGCGGATGAAGCATATCCGCTTCATCGGCAATGCCGGGCCGGAGAAATGGGCCGGCGCCGTGGCCGAGCACGAGCAGATGGTCGCGGCCCTGCGGAAGCGCGACGGCGCGGCGCTGGCACGGGTGCTGCAACTGCATCTGGACAAGACGCTGGAACGGGTCCGGGACCAGATCTGAGCCTCTCCCCCAGCGGCTCGCGGAAAGCCCTGGACGCGCAGGAAATGCGGGCATATACCCGCATCGATGATGACGGAATGTTACTGCGTAGCGCTTCGCGTGGCGGCCCGGAAGGTCTCGTCGATCTATGACGAGGCCCTGGCCCCGGCAGGCGTCAACGTGGCGCAGTACAGCCTGCTGCGGCGGATCGGGCATTTCCAGCCCGTCTCGCTCACCGAGCTGGCGCGGCTCAGCCTGCTGGACCGCTCCACGGTCGGGCGCAACGCCAAGCTGCTGGAACGCGACGGGCTGATCCGCAGCGTGGCCGGACGGGACCAGCGCGAAACCGCGCTGGCGCTGACCGAGGCGGCGCAGCAGGTGCTGAGCGACGGCGCGCCGCTGTGGAACAAGGCACAGGCGGAGGTCGAGGCGCTGCTCGGCGAGGAGGGCGCCCGCAACCTGCGTGCCTTGCTGCATGACCTCTGACCCTTCGCCTTCCGCATCCAACCAGCCCGCCCGGCCGGGCACCCACGGGGAAACGCCATCATGATCTCCACCGCCTTGGCCACGGGCCTGCGGCAGAAGGGCATCCATTACGGCTGGGTGGTCGCGGGGGCGACCTTCCTGACCATGCTTGCCACCGCCGGGGCCATGGGCTCGGCCGGGGTGATGATCGAGCCCTTGCAGCAGGAGTTCGGCTGGCAGAACGCCGATATCTCCACCGCCTTCGCGCTGCGCCTCGCCCTGTTCGGGCTGATGGGGCCCTTCGCCGCCGTCTTCATGAACCGCTTCGGCGTGCGCAGCGTCATCCTCTGCGCCCTGGCGCTGATTTCCGCCGGGCTGCTCGGTTCGCTGGTGATGCGGGAGCTGTGGCAGCTCGTGCTGCTCTGGGGCGTCATCGTCGGCATCGGCACGGGGATGACGGCGATCGTGCTGGGCGCCACCGTGGCCACGCGCTGGTTCTCGGAACGGCGCGGCTTCGTGGTCGGGCTGCTCACCGCCAGCAACGCCACCGGGCAGCTCGTCTTCCTGCCCATCCTGGCCAGCCTCAGCACGGCCTATGGCTGGCGCACCGCGCTGGTCTTCGTGCTCGGCACGCTGGCCTTCGCCATGGTTGTGGTGCTGCTGCTGATGCGCGACCGGCCCGCGGATCTCGGCCTTACGCCCTATGGCACCGCCGTGCAGCAGGCCGCGCCGCCGCGCGAGCAGGGGCTAGGCAACCTGCTCCTCTCTCCCATCTGCGTGCTGCGCGAGGCGGCGGGCAGCTATACCTTCTGGGTGCTGTTCCTGACCTTCTACGTCTGCGGCCTCAGCACCAACGGGCTGATCCAGACGCACTGGATCGCGCTCTGCGGCGATTACGGCGTGGCGGCGGTTGGGGCGGCGAGCATGCTGGCGGTGATCGGCATCTTCGACTTCGCCGGCACGATCCTGTCCGGCTGGCTGTCCGACCGCTATGACAACCGCTGGCTGCTGGCCTCCTACTACGCCTTCCGCGGGCTGTCGCTGCTCTACCTCCCCTTCACCGAGTTCAACGTCTATGCCCTTTCCGTCTTCGCGGTGGTCTACGGGCTGGATTGGGTGGCGACCGTACCGCCGACCGTGCGCCTCGCTGCCAACCGCTTCGGGCCAGAAAAGGCGGGGCTGGTCTTCGGCTGGGTCTTTACGGGGCATCAGCTCGGCGCCGCCACCGCCGCCTTCGGCGCCGGGTTCAGCCGGACCGAGTTCTCGACCTACCTGCCTGCCCTCTATGTCGCCGGCAGCTTCTGCCTGGTGGCCGCCCTGCTGGTCACCACGCTCTACCGCCGGCCCAGTCTGCAAGCGGCGGAGTAAGGGCGCCCCCCCCGGCGGCACGGCGCCTGTGGTTGCCTCCGGTCGGCGCGGAGGCAGGCCTGGCGCCGTAACGGGCCGGCAGCCTCCGGCCCGCCCCCGTCAGGCGTCGATGCCGTCGCTGCTGTTGTTGCCCAGCAGCCCACGGCGCCGCGCCCAGGTGCCGTAGAGACGCGGCCCAAGCAGGGCGAAGGCGGCGATGACCAGTAGCGCCAGTGAGATCGGACGGGTGAGGAAGACCGTCCAGTCGCCCTGGCTGATGGTCAGCGCCTGGCGCATCGCCTGTTCCGCCATGGGCCCCAGGATCATGCCGATCACCACGGGCGCGGTGGGGAAGTCGAAGCGGCGCATGAACATGCCGATCGTCCCGATCACATAGAGCAGGATCAGGTCGGTGACGCTGTTGCTGATGCCGTAGGTACCGATCGTGGCGAAGACCAGGATGCCCGCATAGAGCTGCGGCGTCGGGATGGTCAGGATGCGCGCCCAGAGTCCGACGAGCGGCAGGTTCAGCACCACCAGCATGACATTGGCGATGTAGAGCGAGGCGATCAGCGTCCAGACCAGCTCGGGCTGCGAGGTGAAGAGCAGCGGCCCGGGCTGGATGCCGTAGGACTGGAAGGCGTTGAGCATGATGGCGGCCGTGGCCGAGGTCGGCAGGCCGAGGGTGAGCATGGGCACGAGGATGCCGGCGGCGGCGGCGTTGTTGGCGGCCTCCGGCCCGGCCACGCCCTCGATGGCGCCGGTGGTGCCGAACTCCTTCTCGTATTCCGGCTTCACCATCCGGCGCTCGGCGTAATAGCTCAGCATGGTCGGCATCTCGGTGCCGCCCGCGGGCATGACGCCGAAGGGAAAGCCCAGCGCCGAGCCGCGTATCCAGGGCCAGAAGGAGCGCCGCCAGTCGGTGCGGCTCATCCAGAGGCGGCCGACGGGGCGGACCACCTGCTTTCCTTCCACATGCCGCCAGGCGAGGTAGAGCGTCTCCCCCACCGCGAAGAGGGCCACGGCGACGAGCACCACGTCGATTCCGTCGAGCAGGTCGATCATGCCGAAGGTCATGCGCGGCTGCCCGGTCTGCAGATCGACGCCGACGAGGCCCAGCATCAGGCCGAAGGCGAGCGAGACGAGGCCGCGCAGCGCCGAGCCGCCGAGCACGGCGGAGACGGTGACAAAGCAGAGCACCATCAAGCAGAAATACTCTGCCGGGCCGAGCTTCAGCGCCAGTTCCACCAGGATCGGGCCGAGAAAGGAGATGCCCAGCGTGCCCACCGTGCCGGCGATGAAGGAGCCCACCGCCGCGGTCACCAGCGCCGGGCCGGCGCGGCCGTTGCGGGCCATCTTGGCGCCTTCCAGCGCGGTGATGATGGAGCCGCTCTCGCCCGGCGTGTTCAGCAGGATCGAGGTGGTGGAGCCGCCATACATGGCGCCGTAGAAGACGCCGCAGAACAGGATGAAGGCGCCGGTGGCCGAGACCTTGAAGGTGATCGGCAGCAGCAGCGCGATGGTGAGCGCCGGCCCGATGCCCGGCAGCACGCCGACGGCGGTGCCGAGGAAACAGCCGAGCAGCGCCCAGCCGAGATTGGCCGGCGACAGCGCGTTGCCGAAGCCGAGCGAGAGGCCCGAGAGCGTGTCCATGGGGTCAGAGGATCCCTTCCAGCACGCCCGCACCGATATTGACGCCGAGCAGCCGGCTGAAGGCCAGGTAGGCGAGCAGCGTGACCACGGCGCCGATCAGCAGGTCGCGCAGCGGATGGCGCGAGCCGAAGGCGGCGCAGACCAGGACGTAGAGGATGGTGGAGGCGATGACGAAGCCGAGCCAGTCGATCAGCGCGACCTGCACGACCAGCCCCGCCGCCAGCAGGCCCAGCGACCGCCAGTTGACCGGCGGCGGGTCCTGCATGTCCTCCAGCCCATGGCTCCAGCCGCCGCGCAGGGCCGAGGCGCAGAGGCCGGTGCCCAGGGCGAGCAGCAGCGCCGCCACCAGCCAGGGGACCAGCGCGGCGCTGACCTCCGCATAGACGGGGGTGGGCGGGATGACGAGGGCCTGCCAGGCCGTCAGCAGGCCCAGCCCCGCCACCCCGAGCCCGACCAGGAGGTCGGACCGGGCGGTGTGCCTCATGCCGCGAGCCCGAGATCCTTGAGGACGGATTCGGTGGTCTTCGTGTCCTCCGCCAGGAAGGTCTCGAATTCCTTGCCGGCCAGGAAGTCGTCGTCCCAGCCGCGCGTTTCCAGCAGCTGCTTCCAGGCGGGCAGGCCGTGCAGGGCGGTGACGAAGCGGATCAGCGCCTCGTGCCCGTCGGGCTTCAGCCCAGGCGGGCCGAAGACGCCGCGCCAGTTGGTGGCCACCACGTCGAGCCCGCTTTCCTTCAGCGTGGGCACGTTCGGGTCGGTGCGCTTCTCGCCGGAGGTGGCGAGCGCGCGCAGGCGGCCGGCCTTCACCTGCTCGGAGAACTCGGCCCAGCCGGAGATGCCGGCCTTCACCTGCCCGCCCAGGATGGCGGCCATGGCCGGGCCGCCGCCGGCGAAGGCGACGAAGTTCGCGTCCTTGGCCGAGCGGCCCATGGCCTTGATGAGCTGGCCCAGCACGATGTGGTCGGTGCCGCCGGCGCTGCCGCCCGCCACCGGCACGGCGCGCGGGTCGGCCTTCAGCGCCGCGGCGAACTGGCCGACATCCTTGTAGGCGCTGTCGGCAGGCACCACGATGGCGGCGGCCTCGGCCGTCAGCCGGGCGACCGGGGCCACGTCCTTGAGGCTGTAGGGCGATTTGTTGCTGATCGCGGCGCCGACCATGATGCTGCCGCCGACCAGCAGGCTGTCCGGCTTGTTGCGCCGCTGCGAGATGAAGCGGGGCAGGCCGACCATGCCGCCGGCGCCCCCGACATTCTCGAACTGGAAGGTTTCCACCAGCCCGCCCTCGCGCGCCACCTGCTCGATGGCGCGGCCCAGGCCGTCCCAGCCGCCGCCGGGATTGGCGGGGACGAACATGTGCAGGCTGCGGAACATCGGCGCCGCCTGGGCGGGGCGGGGCAGGCCGACAAGCAGCGCGGCGCCGGCGGAGGGCGCCAGCAGGGAGGAAAGCAGGAGGCTGCGACGGAGCACGGTGACGTTTCCCATTGTTGTCGTGTTGTGACGTCAGCTTAACAAGCGGGCCGGAAAGGGCAATTCACGGGAAGGGTTCGTGCCGCGTGGCTTGCGCCCGGAGGGGTGGTTGTGAATCTTGGGTCTCTGGATTCGGGGGATTGTGGATGCGGGCATGCGTACCGGGGGCGGTGGGCCTTCTGGCCCTCTCCCTGCTGGCCGGCATCGCAGCCTTCCTGCCCGCCGGTCCGGGGGCATGGGCCGCGACGCCGCCGCGCCAGCCACAGGCTCCGGCCCGCGCGGCGGAGCGCGAGGCGGTGGTGCAGAACGCCACCGACATGCCGCTGCGGGAACTGTACCTGCGGCCGGAGGGCGCCGCGGAGCGCGGGGCGGACCGGCTAGGCAATGAGATGCTCGGCCCGGATGCCAGCACGCGGCTGCGCCTCGGCCGGGGGCGGGAATGCGTCTTCGACGTGACGGCGGTCTTCGCCGACGACTCGCAGGAGAAGCGGGCGCGGCAGGACCTGTGCCGCAACCCGCGGCTGGTCTTCGGCGATCCCGCGGTGCCGAAGCGGTCGCTGCTGATCGAGAACCGTTCCGGCCAGGCGCTGCGGGAGCTCTATGCCCTGCCCGCCGGGCGGCAGCGCGACCAGAATGGCACCCAGAGTGGCTCCCAGAGTGGCTCCCAGAATTGGGGCGTGGACCGGCTGGGCGAGGAGCCCGTAGGGGATGGGGAAACCTTCCGCCTGACGCTGCGCGTGCCCGACTGCCGCGTGGACCTGCGGGCCGTCTATGAGGATGACGAGGCGGAGGAGAAGCGTGGGGTGGATGCGTGCTCGGTGCGGAACCTGGTCTTCGACGGCAGCGGCGTGCCGCACCCGCCGGAGATCCCGCTGAGCTTCCTGAACCGGCACGACGCGCCGGTGGCAGAACTCTACATCTCCGGCACCGACAAGGACGAATGGGGCCCCGACCGGCTGGAAACGCCGCTGGAGCGCGGCGGCCGGCGGCGGCTGGACATCGCGGTGGACTGCACCGCCGACATGCGCATCGTCTTCCCCAATGGCGCGGCGGAGGAGCGGCGGGAGGTGGATCTCTGCGCCGAGACGCTGATCGTCTTCCGCCCCGGCTGGACCGTGGCCGCGCGGCTGGATGCCGGGCTGGCGGAACCGCCGCCGCCGCGCCCGGGCAGCCTGCGCCTGCGCAACGCCGCGCGGGTGCCGGTGGTGCAGCTCTACGTCGATGCGCCCCGGAAGGAGGATGCGGCCGGAGAGCCCGAACGGGGGCCGGACCGTCTGGGCCGCAACGTGCTGGGGGTGGGCGAGACGCTGGACCTGGCGCCGCCGGAGCCCGGCGCCTGCGCCGCGCGCCTGCTGGCCGTGCTGCGGGACGGGACCGAGATCCGCCGCGATGCCATCGATCTGTGCTCCGGCCAGGAACTCGCCCTGCGATGAAGTCCCCTCCCCTGCGATCCGGCACCCTGCGGTCCGGTCCCGTTCCTTCCGGCTGGATGGCGGCCCTGGCTTTGCCCGTGCTGCTGCTGGCCGCCATGCCCGCCGCCGCCCAGGCCCCCCACGCCATCCCCGTGACGCTGCGCGGCAACTGGTTCGCCGGTTCCTGCGAGGCGCCGGAGGCGATGCTGGCGCTGACCGCCCGCTCCGCCGCCCGGATCGGCAAGGGACCCTCGCGGCTCGACCGCTTCACCGCGCTGCGCGACATCCCCGGCTGGCTGCTCGGCACCTCCGAGGGGGTGGAAGCCCCGCGCCTGCTGCTGCGCGCCCGCGATGCCGGGCTGGAAACGGCGGAGCCCGATGCCAAGACGCTGGACGCGAACCTGCC